>CAYWNX010000056.1:0-10996 GCA_964459735.1 uncultured Dechloromonas sp.
GAAGCGGCGCGTCACCTTGCGAATCTCGAGGATAGCCATGAGGTTTTAACTGCGGGTTGCGCTGCGTCCGGGAAATTCTGGGGGAAGCGCAACCAGCCGTGGCGGCCTACTGATCTTGAGAGTTCGTGACATTCCCGCGATCATGCGCTTTGAGCGTGCCAGGTAGGGAGCGTGCTGCCAGTAGTGGATTGCTTTTCAGCAGTCCGGCTTCATCGCCGAGGATGCGGGCTGCTTCATCGAGCTGTATATCTTTGGCACTTTTCCGTTTTTCTGCGGCAGCCAGATCACTGCTCAAACTTCGTTCGTCTGCCTGCAAACCGTCATCCTGCAATGGGTTGGCAAGTTTGGACAAGCCACTCTTGCTCCCCTTGGCAGAGGTTTTTCGCGCTTCGCGCTTGGCCAGTCGAGCCTCCTGTATGGCGCGTTCCTGGCGCCGCTCTGCTTCGTTCAGTGAAATCAGATTCTTTTGGCGCAACACGTTGATTTGGGCGATGTCGTCCTGCTGATCGCGGAAATCCTCGTCGCTTCTGATCCGGCTTTCGTGGCGTATTTGGAGCGCGGGCACGATATCTCGCAAATTTCCGGCGGGCGAATATTCGGCCGCCGTGATTTGCACCCACGGGAGGGCGTTGTCGAAGCTGGATTCCCCCCTGTTTTCGCCGTCGACCGCAGTGGTGGGAAAACGGATATCCGGTGTCACGCCTTGCAGTTGAGTCGTGCCGCCATTGATGCGGAAAAACTGGGCAACCGTCACTTTTACCTCGCCAAATAGCGGTTGCTCATTGCGGGCAACGCTGTCCAGGTTGAGCATGGTTTGCACCGTGCCTTTGCCGAAACTTGGTTCGCCGAGGATAAGGCCACGTCCGTAATCCTGAATGGCTGCGGCAAAAATCTCTGAAGCTGATGCCGAATCCCGGTTGATCAGAACGCCGACCGGGCCACTCCACGCGACGCCCGCCTGGGTGTCGCTTTCGACAGTGATTTTGCCGCCTGCATTCCTTTGCTGCACCACGGGGCCTTGGTCAATGAACAGGCCGGTCAGTTCTATTGCTTCGGCCAATGAGCCGCCACCGTTACCACGCAAGTCGATTAGAACGCTATCGACTTTTTGTTTTTTCAAGTCATCCAGAATGCGTTTCACATCGCGTGTTGCACTCTTGAAGTTGGCATCCCCTTTTTGCCGGGCCTCGAAGTCCTGATAGAACGAAGGCAGGGTGATGACTCCGATTTGCCGGGTGATGCCGGCGTTCGTCACCGGAATGATCGATTTTTTGGCGGCCTGCTCGGCCAGTGTGATCTTTTTTCGAATGAGTGAAACCTGCTTGTGTTTGCCATCGGGGCCAGCGTCGACGGGAAGTATGTCGAGCACAACTACAGAGTCCGCTTCGCCGCGAATCAGGCGCACGGTATCGTCCAGGCGCCAGCCTAAAACATCGGTTAATGTCCCGTTCTCGCCTTGAGCCACGCCAATAATCCGGTCGCCAACCTTCAGCTGTTTGGACCGGGCGGCCGGGCTGCCGGCCATGATTTCCCGAATCACCGTGTACTCCTCTTTCTCCTGCAGCACGGCACCTATCCCGACCAGTGACAGTTTCATCGAGATGCCAAAACTCTCTGCCGCACGCGGCCCCATATAGTTGGTGTGGGGTTCGATGGACATCGTGTAGGCGTTCATGAACATCTGAAACACATCCTCACTCTTCATCCGCTCCATGCGTCGTATCGACGCCTCGTAGCGCTTGTCCAGCGTTTCTGAAATGCTCTTGTCGTCTTTTCCGGCCAGTTTCAGCCGTAGCCAGTCATTCTTGACACGCTTTCGCCAAAGTTCATGAATTTCCTCGTCGGATTTTGGCCAGGATGCCTTTTCTCGCGAAAACTGAATGCTTTCATTCTGGCTGAAATCAAACCCCTCCTTGAGCAAGGCGCGGGCGTCCGAATAACGTTCTATAACGCGCTGCGCATAGAGGTTGAATACACCAAATGGGGGGCTGAGATCTCCTTCGAAAATTGCATCATCCAGGCGGGTACGAAGGCCATTCAGTTGGTCGATATCAAGCTGATCAAAGAAATATTTTTCGGCGTCAAGCGACTTGATGTATCGCTCGAATATCTTTTCGGACAAGGCATCGTCGAGCGGCATGGCCTTGTAGTGATGGCGGGTCAACAACTCGCCGGTCAAGCGCGCAGCCAAGGGTTGTTGTTGCAACGGCGACAGCTCCAGCGCTTGCACCGCGGTCGAGAGTGTCAGTAATACCCACCAGATGTTTCTTCTCATTCGAATGCTCCGAAGGCTTCAGCCATAGTTAACCGTGCAGCAGGGATGCTGACTCGACCAGACCATTATTTTGGCCGAAAAAACAAGGAAATACTCTGCCACATGGCGTCCATCGAAAATACCCGCTGTCTGGTATAGCCAGGCTATCGAGCAGCTTCGGATCACGCATCAGATAGACCTGATAACTTCTCGTTCAAATTATTTGGCAGGGGCGGCGGGGTGGTAATGCGGTCAACGCCCAAAATGCGCCGAAAACCATGCTGCAACCGGGATAACCGGGTCTTCGGCAAGATCGAGGGTGTGCGTTTTGTGTTCGCAGTTCAGGTGGCTGGCGGCGCGCTGGAAGGCAGCTCTTTCGATGTCGTCGTCGGCATCGAAAATCGCCAGCAGTGGTGCGACCAGCAGCTTCAAGGCCTGCAGGCCGGCGCGGTCGATCAGGCCGCCGTGGCAGGCCAGCGCCTGGACTTGCGTGTCACGCTGGGCGGCGACACGGATGGCGGCCGGGCAACTGTCACCGGTGGTGAAAATGGCGAGCGGCAGATCCTGCATATCGCCGTCCTGGCGGATCAGATCGAGCAGGTCGAGCAGGCGCTGGGTCAGGCGCGGCACGTTTTGTGTCGCGTCGGCGAATTGCGCTTCCTGACCGGTGAGCAGTTCCATGGTGAGAACAGCGAAGTTGTGTGTGACAAAATTTGCCGCAATAACGGCGTCGACCGCAGCATGATGCGAGCGGGCGAGCAGGACAAGGCCGCGGGGATGCTCGGGCATGTCGAGGCGGCCATGCAGTGCGCCGTGCGGGGTGTGAATGCTGAGGCTGCGGTTCATCGTTTCATGATGAGAGGTGAATCGGGATGCGGCGTGAGCCGAAGGCTTTGCCGTTGTGGCCGAGCGCGGGGCCGAAACGGCCGACGAGGGTGGTCGAGCAATGCGGGCAACGGCCCTCGGCATCGAGGTCGTAACGCTGGATATCGTACCAGTCGCGGATGATCAGCGCGGCATGGCAACTCGGGCAGAAGGTGGTGCCGCCGTCGCTGTCGTGCACGTTGCCGGTATACACATGATGCAGGCCGGCATCGAGGGCGATACGCCGGGCCTGGGTCAGCGTTTCGGGCGGCGTCGGCGGAATGTCAGTCATCTTCCAGTCGGGGTGGAAAGCGGTGAAGTGCAGCGGCACTTCAGAGCCGAGTTCGCGCGACATCCAGGTGACCAGTTCGTTGATTTCCGCCGGGCTGTCGTTGTGGCCGGGGATCAGCAGGGTGGTGACCTCGACCCAGCAGTCGGTCTCGTGGTGGAGATAGGCCAGGGTGTCGAGCACCGGGATCAGGTGGGCGACGCAGAGCTTGTGATAGAAACTTTCGGTGAAGGCCTTGAGGTCGATGTTGGCTGCGTCCATCACAGCGAACAGTTCGCGGCGCGGTTCCGGGTGGATATAGCCGGCGCTCACCGCGACGTTGCGGATGCCCTGTTCGCGGCAGGCGAGCGCGGTGTCGATGGCGTATTCGGCGAAGACTACCGGGTCGTTGTAGGTGTAGGCCACTGCGTCGGCACCGCTGCGCTTGGCGGCAATGGCGATAGCCTGCGGGCTGGCGTCGTCCATCAGGCGGTCCATGTCTTTCGACTTGGAGATGTCCCAGTTCTGGCAGAAGCGGCAGGCCAGGTTGCAGCCGGCGGTGCCGAAGGAAAGAATCGAACTGCCCGGGTAAAAATGGTTGAGCGGCTTTTTTTCGATCGGGTCGATGCAGAAGCCGGAAGAGCGACCATAAGTGGTCAACTGCATGGCGTCATTGACCCGCTGGCGGATAAAACAGGCGCCGCGCTGGCCTTCGTGCAACTGGCAGTCGCGCGGGCAAAGGTCGCACTGGACGCGGCCGTCGGGCAGGGTGTGCCACCAGCGACCGGGGAACAGTTCTTCGGATGGGCTCATGGTGCGGCCTCCTTCCATTTATTGACGGTGTAACGTTGGAGCCGGATATCCGGCCCCCAGTAATCGGCCGGCAAGCCGGCCTTCTGCTTGAGACAGGCCATGAACTGAATTGGTTTTGGCAACTGTGCCCAGACTTGCGGCAGAAAGGTGGAACGGTGGTGGCCGGCGGTAAAAATAACGCCGTCGATTTCCGGACGGAGCTGGGCGAGAGCGTCGGCTTCGCTGCTGAAGGTCATTGGCTCGGCGGGGGTCAGCAGCGAGACTTCGACGCGGGTGATCGGCAGTTCATCCTGCGATAAGGGGTCAAAGCGGGGGTCGCGAAAGGCGGCGTTGCAGGCATTTTCCTGAATGTCGGCGAGCAGCGGGCGCCAGGCTTCCAGAGTGCCGATGCAGCCACGCAGTTCGCCGTTTTGGGTCAGGGTGACGAAGGTGGCGCCCGTTTCGTGCAATTCCGGGAGGTCGACCGGCGCACTTGCCGGTAATCCGAATTTGGCGGCGATGGCGTTGCGGGCCAGTTGCAGCAGCGTGCTGCCCAGTTCAGCCATGATGGGCTGTTTCGTAAAAGGCGAAGGCGGCGTAACCGACGACGCGTTGTTTGTCGCCCGCCGTGTCGCCGGAATTGCAGTGGTAGATCAGTTGCGGTGCCAGACCGCGCTGGCGGGCAGTGAGGAGCAGGCCATTGACCGGATAGGCGCCGCAGGCTTGCTCCGGCTGGATGTGGGTGTCGAGATGCAGGATGTGCTGGCAGGTGTCGCGATCGATCCGGTTGGCGTCGGCGTAGGGCAGGTAATGCGAGAGATCGGAGCTGATGACGATCAGTGTTTCCGGGCCGCCCCAGAGCAGATCAAGCACTTCGGCGACGGCTTGCGGCGTGGTGTGGCCGACGGCGAGGGGAACCAGCGTGAAGTTGTCCAACATGCGCTGGAGGAAGGGAAGATGGACTTCGAGCGAATGCTCCTCGGCGTGGACGTGGTCGCTAAAGACGATTTGCGGCAAGTTGGCGAGTTGAGCGATGGCGGATTTGTCGAGTGGAACATTGCCGAGCGGCGTGGTAAAGGCTTCGGTTTTCGGCACCGCCAGGCCGTTGACCGCAACCCGGTGCGTCGGGCCGAGCAGGATGACGCGGCGGATGCCTGAGCGCCACGGGGCGAGCGTGGCATAGGCCATGGCTGCGGTCGAGCCGGAGTAAATGTAGCCGGCGTGTGGCACGATCAAGGCTTTCGGCTGGGGCGTTTCGACAATGGGCGCTTCGGCCAGCAGTTGGTCAACGGTGGACGTGAGCTCGGCGGGTGCGCCGGGGTAGAACATGCCGGCGACGGCGGGAGGGCGGGAAGTTGGATGGGTAATCATCACGGTCGACTCCTCAAATCAGCAATAATCCGCCAGCCATGCCGCCGCCAATGGCGATCAGGCCGGGTAGGGCGTGGCGGGCCAGGCGGCCACCGCCGATGCTGAGAACCAGCCCGATCTTGAAAATCAGGTTGGCCATCAGGGCCAGCGTGACGGCAATGACCGCCTCGCTGCGGGCGATTTTTTCCAGGTTGAACAGGCGTAGTGTTGAGAGCACGCTGGCATCGGCATCGGTGATACCGGAGGCGAGGGCGATGATGTAAAGGCCCTTGTTGCCGGCGATATCCTGCAGCCAGGCCGAAGCAAGCAGCACCACGGCATAGAGCAGGCCGAAGGAAATGGCGGTTTTCAGTTCGGTCGGATTCTTGACTTCGGGCATCGGCAATTCACCGCCGGCACTGAGCACTTTCCAGCCATAGAGCGCCATCAGAACACCCGGGACGATGCCGCAGGCGAAGACGATGGCGATCGGCGCAACCAGTGTCGGCGCAACGACGCTGGAAACGAAACCAAGCCGGATCATCACCATGACATTGGCGATCAGGATGACGATGGCGGCCATGCGAACGAGGTCGCTGTGGTCGCGGGCATGGCGGGAAAACATCAGGGTGGTGGCCGTGCTCGAGGCCAGGCCGCCGAAAATGCCGAGCAATGCTGCGCCATGGCGGGCGCCGATGATGCGCAGGGCGAGGTAGCCGGAGAGGGCGAGGCCGGAAATCAGTACCACCATCCACCAGATCTGGCGCGGGTTGAAGGCGTTGTACGGGCCGTAGTCCTGGCTCGGCAAAATGGGCAGGATGACCAGCGACAACACGGCGAATTGCAGGATGGAGTTGATGTCCTTCGGCTTCATCCGCTCGCTGAACTGGCGCAGTTCGGCCTTGAAATAGAGCAGCACGGTAGTGGTGATGGCAAGCATGACAGCCAGCGTTGCATAGCCGAACCAGACCGCAGCCCCCAGGCCATAGGTGACGATGATGGCCGCCTCGGAGGTAAAGCCGCGATACTGCTCCTCCTGCTGCGCCGAGAAATTGGAGGCGACCATGGCAACGGAAATAACCAGCAGGCCGACGGCGAGTATCCACGGTCCACCGGTTTTTTCGCCCAATAATGCAAACAGGCAACCGAGCATCGCGACCAAGGCAAAGGTACGCAGGCCGGCGGCTGAATCCGGACGTCGCTCGCGCTCCATGCCCACCAGCAAACCGATGCCGAGCGCGGTTGAAAAAGCTTCCAGAGGCGCGGCCAGTTCCGGGACGATGAAGCTCATGTGCTTCCTCTTTTATGATCGTTATTCAGTAAAATTAGGCCATGCCTCGTTATTTCGCAATCGTACCCGCTGCTGGCAGCGGTTCCCGCTTCGGCGCCGAAAAACCCAAACAGTATTTGAGCCTGCTTGGACGGCCGCTGATTTTTCATACTCTGGCCGCCTTGGTGGCTTGCCCGGAAATCGAGCGCGTCTGGGTCGTGCTCTCGCCGGATGACCCGTATTGGCTGCAGTACGACTGGAGCGAACTCGGCGCCAAGCTGGAAACCGTGCGCTGCGGCGGTGCGACGCGGGCCGAAAGCGTCAGCAACGGCTTGCAGGCGGCGGCGATGGTGGCCGCCGAGGACGACTGGGTGCTGGTGCACGATGCGGCGCGGCCCTGTTTGAGCGCCGAAATGCTCGCAACCTTGTTCGTTGATCTGGCCGATGACCCGGTTGGCGGCATTCTCGCCGTGCCGGTGGCCGATACCTTGAAACGTGCCGATGCCGAGCAGCGCGTTGCCGCTACCGAACCACGCGACGGTTTGTGGCAGGCGCAAACGCCGCAGATGTTCCGCTACGGTCGACTGCTTGAAGCACTGAAAAATTGCGCGGCGGTAACTGATGAAGCCGGCGCTATCGAAGCGCTTGGTCTGCAGCCGAAACTGGTGCGTGGCGATACGACCAATCTGAAAGTGACCTATCCGGCCGATCTGGCCCTGGCAGCAATGATTTTACGGGGGCGGAAATGAATTTTCGCGTTGGTCAGGGCTACGACGTGCATCGGCTGGTCGAAGGCCGCAAACTTATTCTCGGCGGTGTGGAAATCCCTCACAGCACGGGCCTGCTTGGTCATTCCGATGCCGATGCACTGTTGCATGCAATTACCGATGCGCTGCTTGGCGCCGTCGCGCTGGGTGATATTGGCCGCCATTTCCCGGATACCGATCCGCGCTACAAGGGCGCCGACAGCCGCGTGCTGTTGCGTGCCGCCGTGGCGCTGCTGGCCGAAAAGGACTGGCGGCCTGTGAATGTCGATGCGACGCTGATCGCCCAGCAACCCAAACTCGCGCCGCACGCCGCGGCGATGGTGGCGAATGTTGCGGTCGACCTGGGAATTTCACCGGATTCGGTGAATATCAAGGGCAAGACCAACGAACGCCTGGGCTATCTGGGTCGCGAAGAGGCGATCGAGGCACAGGCCATCGTGCTAGTTGAACGTGTCGCCTGAAGGCAGCGCCGAACCAAAGAACAAGCCGGCAACGGCTCGAGTTTTCTTCGCCCTCTGGCCGAGCCATGCGGTAGCTGTTGCACTGGCCGAGATGGCAAACCAGGCAGCTCGGCGATACGGTGGCCGCTCCACCCGAGTCGATACCATTCATTTGACGCTGGCCTTTATCGGCAACGTGCCCGAGGTCAGCTTGCCGCTACTGTGCGATATGGCTGCGAGGCTCAAAGTGCCGCCGTTTGCGCTGAGCATCGACCGACTCGGTTTCTGGTCACACAATCATCTGCTTTGGGCGGGGTGCAGCAAGACTCCGGACGCCTTGGCGGCTTTGGTCAGCGAATTGCAGCAGACTTTGGTTATGGCTGGTTTTGTCGTGGATCGCGCTGACCGTCGCTTTACCCCGCATGTCACGCTGGTCAGAAAAATTCCCGTCATAACGGCGCCGTCCGCCGACGATCCGTTGGCAAAAATCGAACCCTTGAATTGGCCATGTTCGCGCTGGGTACTGGTCCGTTCGTCTTTGAACGCAGCCGGCTCCAGCTATCAGGTGATTGCCGAGTTTCCGCTCAACGGCTGATCGGCAGCACCAACCGGGCGAGCAGACCGCCGCCGGGGTTGGGCAGCAACTCAAGTCGGCCTTTGTGCAGACGGGCGATGCGCTCGACGATGGCCAGACCGAGGCCGGTGCCGCTGGCATTGGTGCGGGCGGTTTCCAGGCGGGTAAAGGGGCGCTTCAGGCGCTCGATTTCTGTTGGCGGAATGCCGGGGCCGCGGTCGCTGATTTCCAGCCATATTTCGCCGTCGACCGCAGCACTCTTCACCGTGACCTCGCTGCCACCGTATTTCCAGGCGTTGTCGATCAGGTTGGTGATTGCACGCGTGATGGCTTTCGGGCGTAGTTGCAACTCGGGCAGTTCGGCCAGATCAAGCCGGCAGGGGCGGCCGACACAGGCTTGGCGTTCAACGATGCTGGAAAGCAGCGAAGTCAGATCGTATGTGACGGCCACCTCACCGGAGTCGGTGCGGGCGTAATCCATGAATTGCGAGATGACCGCTTCCATCTGTTCAAGATCGGCGATCACCGCCTCCTGCGCGCCGGCATCGGTGATGCTCATTTCCGCTTCCAGCCGCAGCCGGGTGAGCGGTGTGCGCAGATCGTGCGAAATGCCGGCCAGTACTTCGGAACGATCCTGTTCATTGCGCTGCAGATCGGCGGCCATCAGATTGAAGGCTTTGGCCAGGCGACTCAATTCTTCGGCACCGTTTTCAGGTAAAGGAGCGGGCATTTGACCGCGACCAACGGTTTCGGCCGATCTGGCCATTGCCTTCAGCGGCCGGCTGATTCGGGAGGCAATCAGCCAGGCAACGGTCAGCGCCAGCACAATGGCCAGCAAACCCCAGGTCAGCCAATGCCGGGCGAAGCTGCGGGTCGCCCGTTCGCGCGGTAGGACCAGCCAGTATTCCTCCTCGTCCTGCTCGTCGAGGCGAAAGCTGACCCAGAAGCCGGGGACTTCATCAACGCTGGCGGCGACGCGGGTGTGCGCGCCGAGACGGCTGGCAAGCTCGCGCTGCAACAGATTGAGATAGCGCGTGTCGGGCATGGCCTCGATTTTGTCCTCCGGCTCGGCCGGCAGCAGGCGGATGCCTTCACGCGTCGAAAATTCGGCGAACAAGGCCAGACGTTTTTCCGGGGCGGCAGCAAAAAGCGAGGCGCGAATCAGGTTGACCGTGGAAGCCGCCAGTTGCGCCGTTTCACGCGCCCTGGGCTCAGCTTCGATATAGCGAAACAAGCTGAGCCAGGCGGCCGTGGTGAGCAGCACCAGCGTCGCCAGCAACAGGAAGGTGCGGGCCAGCAGGCTGCGCGGCATCATGCCTCGCGGCTGCTACCGTCCGGAATGAAAACGTAGCCGAAGCCCCAGACGGTCTGCAGGTAGCGCGGCTGGGCCGGATCGTTTTCGATCAGCTTGCGCAGGCGGGAAACCTGAACGTCGATGGCGCGATCGAACGGCCCCTGTTCGCGGCCACGGGCCAGGGTCATCAGTTTGTCGCGCGATAGCGGCTGGCGGGGATGATGCAGCAGTACTTTCAACACGGCGAATTCGCCGGTGGTAAGCGGTAACAGGTCCTCGCCGCGTTTCAGGGTGCGGGCGGCGAGATCCACTTCAATATTCCCGAAGCGGATTGTTTCGGCCTGATCTTCCGGCGCGCCCGGCGGTCGGTTGCCCTGACGGCGCAGCACCGCCTGAATGCGGGCCAGTAGTTCGCGCGGATTGAAGGGCTTGGGCAGATAGTCGTCGGCCCCCATTTCGAGGCCGACGATGCGATCCACGTCGTCACCCTTGGCGGTAAGCATGATGATCGGCGTCAGGTCGCCGCTGCCGCGCAGGCGGCGGCAGATGCTCAGGCCATCTTCGCCCGGCATCATCAGGTCGAGGACGATCAGGTGGAAATGCTCGCGGCTGCGGATTTTGTCCATTTGCTTGCCGTCGGCCACGGCCTTGACCTCAAAACCCTGCTCGCTCAGGTAGCGGGTCAGCAGATCGCGCAAGCGGGCGTCGTCATCGACAACGAGTAGGTGATGGTTATGTTCGTTCATGGCGACAAGGATAATTGTTGATGCTCAATAAATCTTGAGCAATGTAACAAGTAATTACCAGCGTCTTGGAGGAAACATTTTTTTACAAATCGAACGGTCGACCAGCGTGGTGCGGATAGACAATGTTCTTCATAAAAAACCGGATGTTGATCTACCCGCCATGAAACCTCGCCGTCTTCCCTCATTGTTGCTGTTGTTGAGCCTGCTCGGCTCGGCGGGCGGCGCTTGGGCGCAGGCTTACTGGCGCGACCTGCCCCCCGAGGATCGCCGGGAAATGCGCCAGCAAATGCGCGAACACTGGCGGCAGGATCGCAATATCCGTCAGGAGGATGGCGGTCGGCGTTGGCAGGATGTGCCGCCGGAAGATCGGCGGCGCC
>CAYWNX010000057.1:0-10851 GCA_964459735.1 uncultured Dechloromonas sp.
AACGCCGATGCCCGGGCCGAAGGCTACCGTGAACGCGCCCTGAAAATTTACCCATGGATTTGCGGCCGTTGCGCCCGTGAATTCACATTGGGAAATCTGCGAGAATTGACGGTTCACCATCGCGACCACAATCATGACAACAATCCGCCCGATGGCAGCAACTGGGAACTTTTATGCGTTTATTGCCACGATAACGAGCACCAAAGGCAGATTGAGGCCGACCGTGGCAGCACAATTACACAATCTAAACTCGGTGGCAGTGCGACACATAATCCGTTTGCAGCCCTCGAGAGTCTTCTCAAAGGTCGGAAGTAAAGGGATAGACGTTGATAAGCCTTTAGTTAGAATTCGACAGACCGGAACTCGGCGGTGCAGTCCATACTTACCCATGGACATGTTCGCTCATTTAAAGCAATTGGTGCGACAGCCTATGGACATGCCCCCCCCCCTTAGAATCGTCGAGACAGCGTCGTTTTTTCGACGTCCACAGCTGTAGAATTCGCGGGTGCGGGGACAACGAGCACCAGAAACAGATCGAGGCCGACCGCGGTTATACCGACAGCAGTTCAGCCCGCGGCGGCGCCACCCACAACCCGTTCGCCGCGCTGCAGGGCTTGCTCAAGAAACCTTGAGCCGACGCGCCATGACCGAACAACACCGCCTCACCATCGCCACGCGCGGCCGGGGTTCGCTCGAAATCAGCGGCGAAATATCGGCCATCGTGAAGAATGCTGCGGTCAACGCCGGAATTGCCCATATTTTCATTCGCCACACCAGTTGCGGCCTGGCGATTACCGAGAACGCCGACCCGACGGTACGCCGCGATCTGGAAACCCTGATGCAACGCTGGGCGCCGGATGGCGATCCGGCGTACCGGCACGATCAGGAAGGCGACGACGACATGGCCGCCCATGCCCGCTCGCTGCTCACCGGCAGTTCGGTCACCGTGCCGTTCAGCGCCGGCCGGCTGCTGCTCGGCACCTGGCAAGGCATTTACCTGTTTGAACACCGCATCCACGGGCATCAGCGGGAGATTGTCGTGACGCTGCTCGGGACGTAATTCCCTATTCAACCGACCCCTCGTAACGCAATACTCAGTCCGTGGTATTGATCATGAGCCTGCCTGAAGTACTCTGAATCCTTGCCTTTTTAGCGGCATATCGCGTTTGTTGACAGCGGCAGTCATATTCGAATGAAAAAGTACACCGAACATCGGCACCCGAATCTTCGAGAGTTTCATGACCGGCGCGGCGAGGAGCTTGGACCACCTGGTGGTTGGCGAGAACGTCGTATCTCCGTCGAGCGCCGATTGCCTATCGTGCAAGAAGATGCCATCTCCGAAGCGGAATGGTTCAAGCGGTTGGCGCACTTCATCACAAAAAAAAGGGCGGCAGAGAAATCTCAAGGTGAGGCCCCGGCAGACAGCCAGGACGATGCTTTACCGCCATCCTGAAAACAGCACGGGCAAGGCTGGCCCGAAGCAGGCCCGGCCTCAGCCCGCCATTTTTTCCCGCGCCACCATCCCGCAGGCATGGCAGAAACGGGCGAAAGCACTCTTCCGTTCCTTGCACTGGCCGCAATGATCGAAGAGGCAAATACCGCAGTGCGGGCAATAGTCGATTGCAGTATTGCCCAGATCGACCGGCCGTTCGCAGCCCGGACAAACCTTCTTGGCCAATCTGGCCAGCGCCGTGTCGTAGCTCAGTTCCTTGCGCCGCTCGACATCCGGTAAGGCCTCGGCCAGTTTCTGTTTTTCCAGATAGCGATTCAGCGCCACAATGGCCTGTCGTCCGACCAGCACGGTGATGACGATACCGACCAAATAGCGGACATAGCCACCGTAGCTCGGCAGATAAGGCACCAGTTCGACAAAGAAGGCGAACAGCGCGAAGTAGATGAAGCCCCAGACGAACGGCCAGTAAGTGCTCTGGCGCTTTTTGGCGAAAAGCCAGCCGGCCACGCCGAGCAGCGGCAAGGTCAGGGCCAGGCGATAGCCAAAAACGCGCAACTCCTGGCTACGCAGCCCTTTTTCGAGCTCCTTCGCGGCCGCCTGTTCGAGTTCATGCAGGCGGTTCCGGGCATGGCTTTCGGCCTGCTGGGCGTCAAGCAGGATTTGCTGCTCCGCTTCGACACCGGTCAGCGCCTGGCGCTCGGCAATCTTCAGCTCATCGAGTTCCTGCGTGCGGGCAATCAGTTCCGGGTCCTGCTCGGCGCGTTTGGTGGCGTGCCGGGTGGCCAGCCAGTTATTGAAGGTTTCGCGTGCTGTGGCCGAATTGGCCCGTGCCGCATTGTGTTTCAGCCGGGCCTGATCCAGGCTCTCCTGCGCCGTCTGCCGGGTTTGCTGCGTCTGCTTGATCTCGGCGCGGGTCTGGAGCGCCGCCGGTTTGTCGATGAAATCTTCCAGCGTATAGCGCTGCTCCACTTTGGGCAGATTCTGGACAACCGTCCCGCCCAGGCCGATCAGAAAACTGGCAAAAATGAAGGCGACGACCCACAGGCCAAAACGGAACCATTTTTCCGACAAGCGCAGCGCCTTGCTCATTTTTTCCCCTTCATGGTCACAGCCAGTTTGGTAACCCCTTTAACCACAAGCAGCGCCAGCGCGCCGCCGATCAGGCCGACCACGACATCCAGCGCCAGTGAAACACCACCGCCCAGCATGCCGGTCATTTCGGCCACCTGTTCGATGCCGTGATGCACCGGCGGCAAACCGTGGCTGAGAATTCCGCCGCCGACCATGAACATCGCCGCCGTACCGATCACCGTCAGCGCCTTCATCAACTTCGGCGCAGCCAGCACCAGCCCCTTGCCGATGAAGCGCGCCGTCGCTCCGGCTTTGTTCAGCAGATGGAAGCCAATATCGTCCATCTTGACGATGCCGGCGACGATGCCATAAACGCCCACCGTCATGATCAGGCCGATACTGGCGAGTACCGCCACCTGCGATGAAAAAGCCTGGTCAGCCACCGTTCCCAGCGCAATGACGATGATCTCGGCCGACAAGACGAAATCGGTGCGAATCGCCCCCTTGATCTTGTCGGCCTCGAAGAGCGCCATGTCGACATTTTCATCAACCAGCGCCGCGAGCTCGTCGGCGTGATGCGCAGCCTCCTCTTCCGGCGTGTGCAACCATTTGTGCGCCAGTTTCTCAACACCTTCCAGACAAAGGTAAAAGCCGCCGATCATCAACAGGGGCGTCACGGCCCAGGGAATAAAGGCACTGATCGCCAGCGCCGCCGGGACTAGGATCAGCTTGTTTTTCAGCGAGCCAACGGCCACCGCCCAGACCACAGGCAGTTCGCGTTCGGCCCGGACGCCGGAAACCTGCTCGGCATTCAAGGCCAGATCGTCACCCAGCACACCCGCTGTTTTTTTGGCCGCCACCTTGGTCATCAAGGCAACGTCATCAAGGACTGACGCGATGTCGTCAATCAGGACAAGCAGGCTGGCTCCGGCCATCGGGGTATTCCAATTATTTGCGAGGCTTCGATTCTAACGAACAACCCGCTCCCCGGCCTTGCCAGCCAGACCGGCCGCGTCAATTGCCCGGGGCTGCCCGACCTATCTCGACGGCTCGCCGGGCTCTTTGTTGACGTTGTCCATAAAGAAATCCTTGATCCATGAAGAGCGACGATCAAGGTAAGAACGCCGATCCTCATGGACCACCCCTGCCGCCGTGGAATAGGGTGGCGGCGCAAGCTGGGTGCAGAGACGGCGATCAGTTGTACTGCGTGGCAGCGCCGGCATCCGGGCCGAACAGTCCGGTGTTTTATTCTGGGCCATGGCGCATTCCTCGTTGATTTTTAAACCAAATGATTATTATGTCACGAGGCTATACGCGATGAATTACCGGGAACCCGTTAGAATCCCGCCGGCACCGACTGCTACGGTCAACCTCAAATTCCTTCCAATTTCAAAGCGCATGACTGACTACTCCGCCTCCTCCATCCGCGTCCTGAAAGACCTTGAACCCGTCAAGGAACGCCCGGGCATGTACACCCGGACAACCTGCCCGACCCACATCGTGCAGGAGGTCATCGACAATGCCGCCGACGAGGCGCTGGCCGGTTATACGAAAAAAATCGGCGTCCTGGTCCGGGCTGATGGCGTCATCGAGGTGACTGACAACGGCCGCGGCATTCCGGTCGAGATGCATCCGGAAGAAGGCAAACCGGCGGTCGAACTGGTCTTCTGCAAACTGCACGCCGGCGGCAAGTTCAACAAGAAGGAAGCCGGCAACGCCTACCGCTTCTCGGGCGGTTTGCATGGCGTCGGCGTTTCGGTGACCAATGCGCTGTCGACCCGGCTGGAGGTCGAAATCAAGCGCGGCGGCGGCATTTACCGGATTGCCTTTGGTGATGGCTTCGTCACCGAACCGCTGACCCGGATTGGCGACTGCGGCCAGCGCAACACCGGCACCACCGTGCGCATCCAGCCCGACCCCAAGTATTTCGATTCGCCGAAGGTCAATCTGGCGCAACTGGAGCACCTGCTGCGCTCGAAAGCCGTGCTGATGCCGAATGTTACGGTCGACCTGGAAATCGAGGGATTTCCGAAAAAGACCTGGTGCTACCAGAACGGCATGGCCGATTATCTGGCCGAAATGATGGTTGGCGAGCCGATCGTGCCGATTTTCGTCAGCGAAAAATTTGTTGAAACGGCCAACGGTTTCGCCGTCGGCGAAGGCGCCACCTGGGCCCTGGCCTGGTTCGAGGAAGGTGGCGGCAAGCCGGAATCCTACGTCAACCTGATCCCGACACTGGACGGCGGTACCCACGAGGCCGGGCTGAAAGCCGGCGTTTTCGAAGCGATCAAGACCTTCGCCGACCATCACGCCATCCTGCCCGCCAAGGTCAAGCTGGCGCAGGAAGACGTTTGCGGCCGGATGACCTACCTGCTCTCGGCCAAGGTGCTCGACCCGCAATTCCAAGGCCAGACCAAGGAAAAGCTGACCAGCCGCGACACCTACAAACTGGTTTCGCAAATGGTCCGCGACCCGTTCGAGCTATGGCTGAACAGCCAAGCCGAATATGGCAGGAAGATCGCCGAACTGGCCGTCAAGGCGGCGCAGAACCGGATGAAATCCACCCAGAAGGTGGAAAAGAAGAAGTCCTCCGGCATCGCCACCCTGCCCGGCAAGCTGACCGATTGCGAATCCGAGGATATCAGCCGCAACGAAATTTTCCTGGTCGAAGGCGATTCCGCCGGCGGCTCCGCCAAGCAGGGCCGCGACAAGGAAACCCAGGCCGTGCTGCCGCTGCGCGGCAAGGTATTGAATACCTGGGAAGTCGACCGCGACCAGTTGTTCAAGAACAATGAAGTGCACGATATTTCGGTGGCGGTCGGCGTCGATCCGCACGGTGTCGAACAGATCGACACGGTCGACGTCAGCGGCCTGCGCTACGGCCGCATCATCGTGATGTCCGATGCCGACGTGGACGGCAGCCACATTCAGGTGCTGCTTTTCACACTGTTCCTCAAACACTTCCCGGCACTGGTCCAGCGCGGCCATATTCACGTCGCCCAGCCACCGCTGTTCCGCGTCGATGTCGAAGCTCGCGGCCACACCCGCAAGGTGTATTGCCTGGACGAAGCCGAAAAGCAACAAACGCTGATCAAGCTGGCCGACGAAGGCGTTTCGGAAAACAAGATCACTGTCTCCCGCTTCAAGGGCCTCGGCGAAATGAATCCGGACCAGCTCTGGGAAACCACGCTCTGCCCCGACACCCGCCGCCTGGTGCCTTTTACCGCTTCCCGCGAGATGATCGTTGAAATGGCAACCACCTTCACCCTGCTGATGGGCAAGGGCGAAGCGGCCGGCCGGCGGGCGTGGATGGAGAAGGATGGCGGGCTGGTCGAGGCGGATGTCTGATCGGTCCGCAACATGACGCTGCGCGACCGCTGGCTCGTGCTGCTTTCCAGCCTGCTCTATGTCGCCTCGCAGACCAATATCGCGCTGATGACGCTGCCGCTCGAACCGGATGTCCTTGCCTTTCAGCTCACCTTCAGCCCGGCATCGTTCTGGTCCATCGTTGAAGCCTGGGGGCCAAGCGGCGTTGCGTTGTATCGGGCGCATATGCCGTTCGACATGTTGCACCCGCTGACTTACGGCGCGCTCGGTGTTCTCGTCGTCAATCGAACCCCTTTGTTTGTCCCGTTTCCGCCGGCAATCCGGCGTTTTTCATGCCTTGCGCTCCCCGTGGCCGGTGCTTTCGATCTGCTCGAAAACAGCTGCCATCTCTATCTGCTGGCTCAGGGCCATACGGCCGGCGCCTGGATCATTCTGCTCTCAGGAAGCTGCGCAGCGATCAAATGGACCCTGGTTGGCCTATTCTCGATCATGCTGCTACTTTCCATTTCAAGGCAGCTGCTCAAAGCCCTCGCCGGCCGGGATTAGCCAGCTGCTCGCGACAATCACGCTGTTCCGGGTCGATGTCGAAGCCCGAGGCCACACCCGCAAGGTCTATTGCCTCGATGAAGCTTAAAAACTGCAAACACTGACAAAACTGGCTGACGAAGGCGTTTCGGAAAACAAGATCACCGTCACCCTTTTCAAGGATCTCGGCGAAATGAACCCGGACCAACTCAGGAGTCTGACTCGATCACTCCCATCATTCGATATTGAACGAGTAGAAAATCAGTGTCGGAATCCCTTACAACGACATCTCTAAAAGCAGAGTATAAAAATACTAGCCAACTAACAAAAACAATAAGCAACTGATCCATAACAATAAAAAATCAATAATTTTTTTATGGCATGGAAGATGCTTTTGTTTCATTTGTGAAACAGATTAACCATTCAAGGGGAAAACAAATGAAAAAAACCTTACTCGCCACCAGCCTTGCTGCCATGGCCTTGATGTCTGCAACTTCGGTTTCTGCCGATGTTGTTTTTTCTGACACCTTCAATCGGAGCAACAGCAACACTGTTAACAACGGCTGGACGGAAATCGGAAACAGTAACAACGATGTCGCCATCTCGGGTAATTCCCTCCGGTTGCGCGATGAAAATGGTTCCAGTTCGCTAGATGCCGCAGTCACACAGACTTCGATCAGCACTGCTGGCTTTGAGAATCTTGCCGTACAGTACTCCTGGAAACGTATTGACAACAATTCAGAAAATACCGACCACCTCTACGCCTCCTGGAAACTTTCGTCATCCAGCACATGGATTAACCTTCTTGACAGCCAGCTGGGTGGAAGTAATTCATTCGCCACAACCAGCCTTCTCTCCCTCGGCGCAACGGCCAGCGACGCAAGCATCGATTTTCGTTTCTGGACAGATGTCAGCAATGACGACGAAGGTGCCCTCATTGACTGGGTCACCATCTCCGGCGAGGTAATTCCTGACGAGACTCCGACCTCGGACATCCCGGTCACAATCGCCAGCGTCCCGGAGCCAGCCTCGCTTGTCCTGCTCGGACTTGGCCTGCTGGGCCTGGGCGCCACGCGTCGCCGCAAGACAGCTGCCTGAGCTTTCCTGTACCCGAAGAAAACGGCGACCTCAGGGTCGCCGTTTTCATTTGGCATTCATCCTACAGCCCCGGAAGAGCTTCAGTTCAGCATCTTTATGCAGCATTTGCCACCCCGGGAGGGAGAACAAGAGCCGCTGACCCGATGATCGAATCCGCGTCAATCCGGCAGCTTTCTGGCAACACCTTGGTCTGATTCGATCTTGAAGATGCAACTCACTGCATGTGACAGTGAGTCATAATTGGCGACAAAGTCGATTTCCAAGAGAAATGAAAACCAAATACGCTGAAACATCAGGATCAATTCGTGCTGCACGAAAGTCTCAACCGGCCGCCATCCAGCGCTTCTTGCTGGCAGTCAGTATCGTTTTGCTGACAAGCTGCACGACGCCTCATCCGGACAAAAACCCCTCCCTCGCAGCCGTCACGACGCCCAAACTGAAAATCGGCCTCGCCCTGGGCGGTGGCGCGGCGCGTGGCTTTGCCCATATCGGCGTCATCAAGATGCTCGAATCGCAAGGCATCGTGGCGGATTACGTGGTCGGCACCAGCGCTGGCGCCGTGGTTGGTTCTCTGTACGCCGCCGGCCACGACGCTTTCGCCATGCAGAAAATTGCCCAGCAGCTCGACGAAAAAATCTTTGCCGACTGGACACTGGGCGGGCGCGGCTTTCTCAAAGGTGAGGCCCTGCAGGACTTCATCAACCAGCACCTGAAACAGCGGCCGCTGGAAAAACTGGGCAAGCCGTTCGCCGCCGTCGCCACTGACCTCAATACTGGCGAGCGCATCGTTTTCCGCACCGGCGACAGCGGCCTGGCGGTACGCGCTTCCGCCGCCGTGCCCGGCGTTTTTCAGCCGACGCAATTCCGCGGCAAAACTTATGTCGATGGCGGGCTGAGCAGCCCGATCCCGGTACAGGCGGCGCGTGACATGGGGGCTGACTTCGTCATCGCCGTCGACATCTCGGCTCGCCCCGAAGGCCAGCCGATCGACAGCCTGACCGCCGTCATCTGGCAAACCACCACCATCATGGGCGGCGCCATCGGCGCCAATGAATTGCGCGGCGCTGACATCGTCATCCGGCCCAAGCTGCCCTACGTCAAATCCTGGGATTTCACCGCCCGCCACGATGCCATGCTCGAAGGCGAGCGCGCCGCGCTGGCTGCACTGCCGCAGATACATCAAAAACTGGGGCGCTGAACATGCCGCCGACCAGCCCGCTTCGCATCCTTTCCGTCATCCCGCCGATGACGCAGCTCAATACGCCCTACCCATCGACAGCCTACCTGACCGGTTTCCTGCGCTCGCGGGGAATCGAGGCGACGCAGGAGGACATTGCCCTCAAGCTGGTGCTGGAACTGTTTTCGCCGGCCGGTTTGCGCCAGATGCACGAGCGGGTTATAGCCATTCCGCACAAAAAACGTTCGGCTACCCTGCGTTGTTTTGACGAGCAGTTCGAGCGTTACCTGGCCACCATCACCCCGGCCATCGCCTTCCTGCAGGGCCGCGACCCGTCGATCGGCCATCGCATCTGCGGCCGCAATTTCCTGCCCGAGGGGCCGCGTTTTGAGTCGCTGGACGTCTTCATCGACGACGAAGGCGGCGACCCGCTGGCCTGGGCCTTTGGTTCGCTCGGCGTGCAGGACCGGGCGCGGCATCTCGCCACGCTCTACCTGAACGACGTTTCCGATGTGCTGCGCGAAGCGGTCGATGCGCGTTTCGAATTCGTCCGCTACGCCGAATCGCTGGCCCAGAGTCAGGCCAGTTTCGAACCGATGGCCAGGGCGCTCGCCGCGCCCCCGACGCTGGTCGACAGCACGCTGCAAAATTTGACCAAAATCGCCGTCGACCGCAGCAAACCGAATCTGGTCCTGATTTCGGTGCCCTTCCCCGGCTCCGTCTATGCCGCTTTCCGCATCGCGCAGAGCATCAAGGCACACGACCCGTCCATCGTCATTGCGCTCGGCGGCGGCTATGTCAATACCGAATTGCGCGAGCTGAAGGAAGCGCGGGTTTTCGATTATTTCGACTACGTCACGCTGGACGACGGCGAGCAACCCATCCTCGCCCTGCTTGAATATCTCGAGGGCAAGCGGCCACGGCTAAACCTGCTCCGCACCTTCGCCCGCATCGATGGTCAGGTCCGCTATTTCAACCACAGCGAAGCGGACGTGCCGTTTGCCGAAGTCGGCACGCCGACCTGGGACGGCCTGCCGCTCGACCAGTATCTATCGCTGCTCGACATGCTGAACCCGATGCACCGGCTGTGGTCGGACGGGCGCTGGAACAAGCTGACCGTGGCGCACGGCTGCTACTGGAAAAAATGCAGCTTCTGCGATGTCAGCCTCGACTACATCGGCCGCTACGACGGCGCCCCGGCCGAATTGCTGGTCGACCGCATCGAGGAAATCATCGCCGAAACCGGCCAGAGCGGCTTCCACTTCGTCGACGAAGCCGCCCCTCCGAAGGCGCTCAAGGCGCTGGCCGACGAACTGCAAAAACGCAACCGGGCAATTTCCTGGTGGGGCAACATCCGCTTCGAAAAATCCTTCACGCCGGAACTCTGCAACCAGTTGGCCGATAGCGGCTGCATCGCCATTTCCGGCGGCCTCGAAGTCGCCTCCGACCGCCTGCTCAAGCTGATGAAAAAAGGCGTTTCGGTCGATCAGGTCGCCCGCGTCACCCGCGCCTTTTCCGACGCCGGCATTCTGGTGCACGCTTACCTGATGTACGGTTTCCCGACGCAAACCGTGCAGGACACGGTAGATGCGTTGGAGTATGTCCGCCAGCTTTTCGCCGAAGGCTGCATCCAGTCCGGCTACTTCCACCGCTTCGCCTGCACCGTCCATTCGCCGGTCGGCCTCAACCCGGCGGAATACGGCATCAAGCTGAAAGCCCTGCCGCCGGGCGGCTTCGCCAGGAATGATGTCGAATTTATCGACCCCACCGGCGTCGACCACAACGCCCTCGGCGTCGGCCTCAACAAGGCGCTTTACAACTACATGTACGGCATCGGGCTGGATCAGGATGTGCGCAGCTGGTTCAATGAACGGGTACCGAAATCGCGGGTGCCGAGGAACTTCATCGCCCGCGCCCTGACGGCGAAATAAGCATTTTTGGCCGTTTTTTGCGGTCGACCGCAGAAAACGCCTATTTTTGCCGCCAATCATTGTTGTTCAAGGGCTCGCTGCATGGTCAAATCCGCCGCCAGTGGTCAGAACGGCGAGCAGACTTTCACCGGTCTAACCGGCACGCACAATGTCTTCCTGTAGCGAACCGCCGGACTTTTCGGCTCTGCGCGAAAGGCGGCATAGCCGAAATAGCGCTCCAAAGCGCAGCAACCCGTTCTCGTCCCGGCTGGATGGGCCGGGTATTGCCC
>CAYWNX010000058.1:0-10835 GCA_964459735.1 uncultured Dechloromonas sp.
GAGTCCGAGGCCTTGCTGCAAACGGCGTCGGCCCGTGAGTCGTGGCGTATTTTCGGCATTATGTCAGAGTTCGTCGAGGCGACCGAACGTCTGGCGGCGATCAAGCCAGCCGTCACCATCTTCGGCAGCGCCCGTATCCAACCGGATTCGCCGTATTACGATCTGACTGAAAAAACGGCACGCCTGCTCTCCGATTCGGGCTTTTCGGTAATCTCCGGCGGTGGCCCGGGCATCATGGAAGCCGCCAACAAGGGTGCGTTCTACGGTAAGTCGCCGTCGGTCGGTCTCAATATCCAGTTGCCGCACGAGCAGCAAAACAATCCGTATCAGGATATTTCACAGACCTTTCGTCACTTTTTCGCCCGCAAATACATGTTCGTCCGCTTTGCCAGCGCCTATGTCGTGATGCCAGGCGGCTTTGGCACGCTGGATGAACTGATGGAAGCGCTGACCCTGATCCAGACCGGCAAGGCGCGCAAGATTCCGCTGATTCTGGTCTGCACGCCTTTCTGGCAAGGCCTGATCAACTGGTTCAAGGAGCGCCTCGTCGAGGAAAAGCTGGTCGATCCGGAAGACATGAATCTGATCCAGTTGATCGATGAACCGGAACAGGTGGTCGAGGCCATATTCAAGCACTACGAAGCCCGTCCGTTCGGCCCCTTGCCCAACGAGCGCGAGTTGATGCTCAACCTGTAATAAAATCAGTAACAGATTAAAGAGGAATTCCCATGCGCCGCCTTCTCCCCTTCCTGTTGCTAGCAGCCCTGCCCGTGTGGGCGCAGAACGACCTGCAGCCGCTGCCGGCGGTGCCGCCACCGCCGCCCGGCATGGAAGCTTTCGATGCGGCACTTGAGCCGCAGGTGACCATCGTCAAGGCGGAGAAGGAAACCCGCGAAGAATTCCGCATCAAGGGCAAGCTCTACATGATCAAGGTCACGCCGGCCGTTGGTCCGAGCTATTACCTGGTCGACCATCAAGGCGACGGGAACTTCATCGAGGCGAATATTCCCAATCCAACGACCAAGCCGCCGATGTGGATTCTGCACAGCTGGTAAATCTTGTCCGTCTATACCTCGGTCGGACGCGACGAGCTCACCGCCTGGCTTAAGCCGCTCGGGCTGGGTGAGCTGATCGGTCATGCCGGCATTGCCGCCGGCATGCAGAACTCCAACTATTTCGTGACGACGGCACAGGGTCGATTCGTATTGACCTTGTTCGAGCGCATCGAAACGTCGACGCTGGATTTTTATCTGGTCCTGCAGGATCACCTGGCCAGTCGCGGCATTCCCTGTCCGCAACCGCTCGCCGATCAGCAGGGCCGACGCTGGCGACGGCTGGCCGGCCAGCCGGCAGCCTTGCTTTCCTGCCTGCCGGGGGCTGCCGAAGAGGCGCCAACGCCGGCTCATTGCCATGCCCTCGGCGAAATGCTCGCCCGCTTGCATCTGACTGGGGCCGGGATGGCGAATCCCTTGCCCAATCCCTGTGGTGCAGCCTGGCGGCAGGCGATTGGGGAAGCACTGTTGCCCATGTTGTCGCCGGGCGAGCACGCATTGCTCGCCGATGAGCTGGCATTTCAAGCGGCGCAGGATTTCAGTGCCTTACCACGCGGCATCATCCACGCCGATCTCTTCCGTGACAACGTTTTGTGGGATGACTGCGGTCGACTGTCCGGTGTGCTCGATTTCTACTTTGCCGGTGAGGACTGCTTGTTGTTCGATCTGGCCGTCGCCGCCAATGACTGGTGTTTCTACGGCGCAACACTGGCTGATTTGTTGGCCGGTTATCAAAGCCGACGCCTCCTGAGCGATGCCGAGATCGCCGCCTGGCCAGCCATGCAGCGGGCAGCAGCATTGCGTTTCTGGCTGCTTCGGCTGGAGGTCAGGCACCGTCCGCGCGGGGGCGAAGTGGTGACGATCAAGGATCCCGAGCATTTTCGTCAGCTATTGCAGCGTTTGCGCCTTGCTCCCGAGCCATTGCCCCGTTAGCATCCGCGCATGAACGAAATTACCGCATTTCCAATGGCGCCGGCGCCCTTCAAGGGCGAAAGCCGCGAGGTCGAACCCGGCGCCTGTTTTGACTGGTTGCATCAGGGCTGGGCGATGTTTCTCGCCAACCCCGGCGTCTGGATCGGCAGTACGGTGCTGCTGCTGGTCATCCTGATGGCGATTTCCATCGTGCCGCTTTTCGGCCAGGTTGCAGCACATCTGCTGGTGCCGCTGTTCGGCGCCGGCATGGTGCAGATTTGCCGGCATTTGTCAGAAGAAAAGCAGCCGGAAGTTTCCGATCTGTTCGTCGGTTTTCGCCATAACGCCGGGCAACTGGTGATGATCGGCGTCTTTTTCGCGACAGGCATTTTTGGCATCGCCTTCATCGCCTTCCTGCTGGTCAGCGGTGGCGTGCTGGGCGGCGTGGTGACTGGCCGGGTCGCCGGATTCGGCGTGGCGCTGGGGGGCGTCATGCTGGCCGGGCTGATCGTCATGGTGCTTTCGGTGCCGGTCATCATGGCCACCTGGTTTGCCCCGGCTCTGGTCTTGTTCCACGGCATGAAGCCTGCAGACGCCATGCGGGCCAGTTTTGATGCCGGTGCCAAAAACTGGCTGCCGATGGTGATTTTCGGTACGTTTCTGGTCGTTGCGCTGTTCTTCGCCATGCTGCCGCTCGGTCTTGGTTTGTTGCTGCTGTTACCGGTCTTCTCCGGCGCGGTCTACGCGTCCTACCGCGACATTTTTGTGGGAGTCTGACCGTGAGAGCGCAGACACTCCCAGCCGCCGCCGGCTGGCAATGGATACTTTCCGGTTTCGCCATTTTCAAGCGGAATCCGCCCGTACTTTCGATGCTGGTCATCAGCTACTGGTTTACAGTAATTTTCCTCAACATCCTGCCGGTAGTCGGGGCGCTGGCCGCCTCGCTGCTCATTCCCGGCCTCTCAGTCGGTTTGATGCAGGCCTCGCGCAATCTGGAGCGCGGCCAGCCGGTGGGGCTGCAAACCCTCTTCGGCGGGTTGAAGGAGAACACCAAAACCCTGCTCGCGCTGGGTGCTCTCTATCTTTTCTGTACGCTCGGCATTCTTGGTCTGTCGGCGCTGGTCGATGGCGGCGACATGTTTCGCTACATGCTGGCCAATACGCGGGCCGAGCGGGTGATGCTTGAAGATGCCGATTTTGTCATGCCGGCACTCGTTGTCATGGTGCTGCTGGTGCCGCTGATGATGGCCTACTGGTTTGCTCCGGTCCTTGCCGCCTGGCATCGGCTGAGCTTGGGCAAATCCCTGTTTTTCAGCTTCGTTGCCTGCTGGATCAACTGGCGGCCATTTATGGTTTTCAGCGCCGGCCTGCTCCTCATTGCCGGCATCCTGCCGGGTATTCTGCTGGGTCTGCTGCTGATTCTGTTTCCCGCTGCCCAAGGTTTCATCACTGCCATTGTCATGGTGCCGATGGGGCTGATCGTCGCCCCGGTGGTCTTTGCCAGTTTCTACGCCAGCTACCGCGATATTTTCGGCATTTCCGAAATTGTCTGAACCGCTCGGCCTCTTCGGCGGCACCTTTGATCCTGTGCATTTCGGCCATCTCCGGCTGGCGGAAGAATCGATCAACCATCTCGGTCTGGCTGGCGTCCGCTGGATACCGGCCGGGCAGCCACCGCATCGTGGCCAGCCTGAAGTGACCGCAGCGCAGCGTCTGGAAATGGTGCTGCGGTCGACGGCCGGAAATGCCCGATTTTCGGTTGACGCCAGTGAAGTCGAAGCCACTGTGCCGAGCTTCACCGTGCATACCCTGGAACGCCTGCGGGCGGAACTCTGTGCCGAGCAATCGCTGGTCCTGCTGGTCGGCGCCGATGCCTTTGCCGGCCTGGCCACCTGGCACCGCTGGCGCGATATTTTTGCGCTGGCCCACATCGCCGTCTCGCATCGCCCCGGATTTCCTGTGGAAATTTCCAGCCTGCCGAACGAACTGGCGACTGAATTCAACAACCGCCGCCTGAGCAACACGAGCGCCCTGAAAGACTCTCCGGCTGGCGCTATCGTCACTTTTGCCATGACCCAGCTCGCCATTTCGGCCACCCAAATCCGCAAGTTGCTGGCCAACGGGCTGTCGGCGCGCTATTTGCTGCCTGATAGCGTTCTCGACTATATTCAACTCCACCAACTCTACAGAAATAGGCTCTAACTCCTGATGGATACCCGCAAGCTGCAAAAAATTGTCGTTGCCGCCCTTGAAGACGTCAAAGGCAAAGACATTCAAGTCATCAACACCGCCAAGGTTTCTTCGATGTTTGACTGCGTCGTGATCGCTACCGGCGATTCCAACCGTCAAGTCCGGGCATTGGCCCGCAATGTCTCCGAAAAGGCCCGCGAAGCCGGTGGCGAATTGATTTCGATGGAAGGGGAAGACACCGGCGAATGGGTGCTGGTAGACCTCGGTGACATCGTCGTTCATGTCATGCAACCGACCGTGCGTCAGTACTACAACCTGGAAGAACTCTGGCAAACCACCCCGGCCCAGCGCCGCAAGGCCGTGGAGCAGGCTGCCATCAAATGAAGCTGAGCGTGCTCGCTGTCGGCCATCGCCAGCCCGATTGGGTGAGCGAAGGTTGCGCCGAGTACCTCAAGCGCATGCCGCGCGAACTGCCGGCCAGTGTCACCGAAATCAAGCCGGAGCCACGTGGCTCCAAAACCCGCGAGCAACTGTTGGCGGCTGAAAAAGGCCGCATCCGCGATGCCCTGGCGGCCGGTTGTCGTCTGGTCGTGCTCGACGAAAAGGGCGACGACCTGACTACGCTCAAGCTGGCTCGCCGGCTCGAAGTCTGGATGCAGGATGGCCGCGATGTGGCGCTGCTGATTGGCGGCGCTGACGGCCTGGATGAAGAATTCAAGCAGCAGGCTGATGACAAGTTGCGTTTGTCCAGCCTCACCTTGCCGCACGGCATGGCGCGGTTGGTGCTGTGCGAGCAGCTTTATCGCGCCGTCAGCGTTTTGAAAAACCACCCCTACCACCGGGAGGGATGATGCGCCTCTATCTTGCCTCGCGCAGCCCGCGTCGCCGCGAACTGTTGCACCAGATGGGGATCGATTTTGATACCCTGCTTTTCCGCGACGGTGCACGGGCCGATATCGAAATCGATGAAACGCCGCAGCCTGGCGAAGATCCGGTCATTTATGTCGAACGCGTTGCCCGCGCCAAGGCCGAGCATGGCCAGAGGATTGTCAATGAACGCAAATTGCCCCAACGGCCCGTGCTTTCAGCTGATACCACCCTGGAACTTGAGGGTGAAATTATCGGCAAACCGGTCGATGTGGCGGATGCAACGGCGATTTTGAAGCGCCTGTCCGGGCAGACTCATCGTGTGCTGACCGGGGTAGCGGTGAATGTCATGGGGCGTACCGAATTTTCCTTGTCGTCCAGCGAAGTACGTTTTCGCCAGCTCGAAAGCGACGAAATCCGTCATTACGTGTTGAGTGGCGAACCGATGGACAAGGCGGGCGCCTATGGCATTCAGGGGCGCGCCGGGATGTTCGTCGAGTACCTGGCCGGCAGTTACACCGGCGTCATGGGGCTGCCGGTGTGTGAAACCGGTGAATTGCTCAAACGTTTCGGCTTCCGGCTGCTTTAGGCCTCAGCCGGTTCGCGTTATCGTGAATTGTCGTTCAGGGCTGCGGTGAACTGTTCCCAGGGCAGCAATTCATTGCACGCTGCCGTTGCCTCGTAGCCCGGCAAGGCGGCCAGACGTTCATGGAAGGTCTTGCCGAGAAAGCGGCGGATCAGATGGCGTACCGCCGAGCTGCTGGCAAGGCTTGATCGAACGGCCAGGCAGTAATGATCCTGACCCAGCGGCACGAAGCCCAGATCGTAGCGCGCCGCGGCTGCCTGAATGCCGAAGCCGATATCGGCTTGAGCGCTGGCAATGGCTGCGGCCACGGCGTCATGGGTGAATTCTTCATGGGCATAGCCGGGAATATCCCGGGCGGCAAGGCCGTTGGCGGCCAATAACTGATCGATCATGCTGCGGGTTCCCGAGCCGCGCTGATGATTGACCATGCGCAGGCCCAGGCGCGCGACATCAGCCAGCGATTGAACGTCGAAAGGGTTGCCGGCGGTCGTCAAAATTCCGTGCTGGCGCCGCATGATCGGGAAAAACATGAATTGCCGCGGCTTCAGCCAGCGCCCCAGCCATGCGGCTGCTTGTTCACCGCTCATCGATCTGGGTAGATCAAAGCCGGCTGCCTCGCACTCACCTCGCGACAGTGCGAGCAAGGCTTCCTCGCTGCCGCGCCAAAAAATATCCGCCGTGATGTGCCGACCGTTTTCAATCCAGTCGGCCAAAGCCAGGTCGTGGCTGGCGGCGATCCGCAGGTGGTCGGGTTCGATTGTTTCGGTCGGCGACAGCAGTTCCTGCAAGCGCAGGCCCCACGGGGCATGAATTTCATGCAGGGTCGAGCGGGCGGCGCTGTCGAGCTGAAGCAATTGCTCGCCGAAGTCGGAGAGTTGCGTCCCTCGGCCCGGCGCCTTGATGACCAGCGGTTTGCCGAAGCGCTGCTCGCATTTGTTCAACAAGCCCCAAGCCGCGCGGTACGAAGTATTGGCTGCTGCCGCGGCTCGTCCCAATGTGCCGTATTCGCGGACGGCACCGAGCAAGCCAAGCAGGGAAGCTGAATCCAGATCGGACAGACCAACACCAAAATCCCAGGTCCAGCGGATTGGCGGCGGCGTGTTGGCGGGGCTTGTTGCAATCGATGACATATATAACCTCAAGCCGATTTTACCCTAGGCTTTGTGCCGATTCTGGTTTCCCCCGGCTGTTCCTCGGCTTGACTATCAACCCTCTGCAAGAAGGCCATCATGAAGCTCAACAAAATGCTGATTACTGCGGCGGCTGCCGTCGCTTGTCTGTTCGGATCTGGCGCTATCGCCGAGGAGCGGATAATTACCGTGGCCTCGACGACCTCGACGGAGCAGTCCGGACTTTTTGGTTACATTCTGCCGATCTTTGAAAAAGACAGCGGGATCAAGGTCCGTGTCGTCGCCCTCGGTACCGGCCAGGCGCTCGATACGGCGCGGCGTGGTGATGCCGATGTGGCCTTCGTACACGACAAACTGGCTGAGGAAAAATTTGTCGCGGAAGGCGCTGGCGTCGAACGCAAGGAGGTGATGTACAACGACTTCGTGCTGGTCGGCCCGAAGGCTGATCCGGCAAAGGTGGCGGGCAAGGACATCATGGAAGGTCTGCGTCGCATCGCGAATGTTGAGGCGGCCAGCCGTCCATCTTTCGTTTCGCGCGGAGACAAAAGCGGTACGCATGCGGCTGAACTGCGCTACTGGAAGGCGGCTGGGGTTGATCTCGACAAGGCCAGAGGTCCCTGGTATCGGGATACGGGCTCCGGCATGGGGCCATCGCTCAACATGGCGTCATCAATGAATGCCTATATTCTGGCTGATCGCGGTACCTGGCTCTCATTCAAGAACCGGGGCGAGTTGGCAATTCTGGTCGAAGGCGATAGCCGGTTGTTCAATCAGTACGGCGTCATCCTGGTCAATCCGGCGAAACACCCGCATGTCAAGAAGGAGGATGGCCAGCGCTTTATCGACTGGCTGATTTCGAATGCCGGCCAGAAGGCCATCGCGGATTACAAGATTGGCGGCGAGCAGTTGTTCTTCCCGAATGCGAAGTAATCACGGGGTAGCCGGAATCTGCTGACCGATGGTCATTGCGGCATATATTTTTGCCGCAGCCTCGGCGGCGCCGCTGGGTAAGGGTTTGCGGACGAAAGTTGCCGGCCGGAGCGCATCAAGGCTCTCGGCTAGTTCACCGGTTTGCAGACTCGCGGCTGGAACTTCCTGGCAGGTGCCATGCCTCTCCAGCCATTCGATCAGGCAGTCCTGCTCCGGCCAATCCATCCGGCGTTGGTAAAGCACTGGCGTGCCGTTGCAGGCGGCTTCGGTAAAGGTGCCATAGCCTGGCTTGGTGATGACGGCATCGACCGAGCAGAGCAGGTCAGTGAAGTTCAGGCCGAAAGACTCAAAGGCAAACGTCGCCGGATGCCGGCACTGCCAGTCGGCGGCGACCAGCCAGCGAATGCCGGGCAGGCTTGGCCATTGTTCGACTGGCAAACGGTGCGCGATGCCGCCCAGGGCGATCAATACCGCCCGATCTTCGCCCAGCCCGAGGTCGTGTTTCTGGCCGATGGCGGCAATCGGGCCGATAGGGGTCACATTGCCGAGCTGGCGCATCGGCATGCCCGGCGTGACGCGCAGGAAACCTTGGGCGGAACGATAGGCGGCGAGCATTTCATTGTGGATGGAAGCGGCCCAGGCTTCATGGCCGAAAAAATGGGCGAAAAGATCGGCCCAGTTGAGCGAACACAGGCTGAGAGATGGCAGGTCGTCTAGCGCCGCTCCGGCCAGCGGCAAATAGCTGACGTTGGTAAGTACCAGGTCGGGCTTCAGCCGGGCGAGAAAGCGGGCTTCCTCTTCGACCCGTGCCGGCCAGTCGGCATGCGCCCGGCGATAGGCGGCGGCACTGGCCGGGAGATCGATCCGGGTGGCGTCGAGCATCACATAGCCAAAATCGCTGCTGGCTTCGATCAATTTGAAAGGAAAGTGCAGGCGTTGGGCCAACATTGGCGGCGGCAGCCGGGTTCTTACGGTCAACCGCAAATTCGGGGCAATTTCCGCCAAGGCGTTGAGCGCCGGGGCGGTAATGGCGAGATGGCCGAAACCGTGGCTGGAGATATCTACGAACAGGTGCAATGCGACCCTCTCGCACCCCCCCCTTGCCGGTATTCCGGCGAAGGGGGCAGGGGTGTTTAGCGGTTCTTGAAGCTCGGCTTGCGCTTCTCGGCGAAGGCGGCCATGCCTTCCTTCTGGTCTTCCAGCGCGAAGGCGGCATGGAAGACGCGGCGTTCGAAGAGCAGACCTTCGTTCAGCGACGACTCGAAGGCGCGATTGACCGACTCCTTGATCATCATCACCACCGGCAGTGAGTAGCCGGCGATGCTCTGGGCGGCTTTCAGGGTTTCCTCAAGCATTTGCTCGGCCGGAATGACGCGGGCGACCAGGCCGGCTTTCTCGGCTTCGGCGGCATCCATCATCCGCCCCGTCAGGCAGAGGTCCATCGCCTTCGCCTTTCCGACTGCACGCGGCAATCTTTGGGTACCGCCGGCCCCGGGCAGGGTGCCCAGCTTGATTTCCGGCTGGCCGAATTTGGCGCTGTCGGCGGCGTAGATCATGTCGCACATCATCGCCAGCTCACAGCCGCCGCCCAGCGCGAAGCCGGCTACCGCCGCGATCACCGGCTTACGCGTCGTCTTGATGCGCTCCCAGTTGCGGGTGATGAAATCGGTCTTGTAGGCGTGCATGTAGTCGAAATCCTTCATGAAGCCGATATCGGCTCCGGCGGCGAAGGCCTTTTCATTGCCGGTGATGACGATGCAGCCGATGTTCTCATCAGCTTCAAAGGCGTCGACCGCAGCACCGATGCCATCGACGACGTCATTGTTCAGTGCATTCATCGCTTCTGGACGGTTGATGCGGATCAGGCCAACCTTGCCGTGGGTTTCAACCAGAACTACTTGTGTCATGTCTGCTCTCCAGAAAATTAGCCGCTCGGGGGCTCCACGGCGGCCTACAGTTTAATGACAGCGGCAGCAGTCGGCCAGCATTGCTGATCAGCCGCTAATATTCCGCCTCAAACCCGGCGTCCACGATGGCGTGGAGAATGTCGTCAGGGCTGACGAAGCGGCCATATTCGACTCTGGCTTCGCCGTTTTCCAGTGATATTTCGATGTGGCCGATGCTGGGCAGATCCTGAAGAGCGTTGGCCAGGGTACGGACGCAGGTTTCATCTTTCAGGCCGCCGATCTTGAAGAGCAGGGTTTCCATGATGTGTCCTTTGGGCTTGCCTTGAAAAGGCGGTTCGGCAGCGATTCCTGTGAGAAGTTCGCCGACGGCATGGGGCGCCTATATTTTGCAGGCAGGAGTTTATGCGGCGTGATCAGACTTGTGACAAGTGCAACCACAGGATGCCCAGCCACTCGTGCAAGGCGTAATAGGAAGTTTGTAGCGCCTTGGCTTGCGGCAGCCAGTCGAACACGCCGGGGGGGTCACGGCGGCGACCCTTGAAATCGGTTGGTCCGGGAATGACCTCCAGTCCGGCCGCCTCGAACAGGCGCTGCGCCCGCGGCATGTGGAAAGCCTGGGTGACCAGCACGACCCGGCGAATCCCGGCCGCCTGAAGAATGCGCGCCGACATGGCCGCATTGTCGGCCGTGTCCTGCGATTCGATTTCCCGCCAGCGTACCGGCACGCCAAATTCGCCTTCGATAATGTCGGCCATGACCTCGGCTTCGGAACGGCTAGCCTTGTGCGGGCGCCCGCCGCTGACCAGCACCGGCAATTGATAGCGCCGGGCCAGCGTGGCGCCATAGCGCAGACGAACCAGGCTGCGCTCGTTTGCGGTGTCAGCGCCATACTCCTCGGCCGCGATATGCAGTCCGCTGCCCAACACCACGATCGCCTGGGCGCCAGCCGGGTCAAGCGGGACGGAGCCGGCCTGTTGCTCGAGCGATGCGATCAGCGTGTTCGCTACCGGCGGCAGGCTTTGCGCCAGCAGCAAAAGCCCCCCGGCCAGCCCCAGCCCAAACGCCCAGCGCCGTCGCCGGAAGAGGGCGGCGAGGCCGAGCAGCAGCAAACCGTTTGCCGGTGGCAGTAGCGGCGTGCCGAGCAGGGTTTTCAGGATGAAGGCGATGGACATGAGGAGGCGTGGTTCCGGTCAGCCGTCGTGGTCACGGCAGGTAATGATAATCAGATTGCCCCGAGCGCCTCGATAAATCAGGCCGCTTG
>CAYWNX010000059.1:0-10822 GCA_964459735.1 uncultured Dechloromonas sp.
CGTCGGCGATGCTGTCAAGCGTGCCGCCAGCGATGGCATGCCGGCGCTGGCGATGACCGATCTCGGCAATCTCTTCGGCCTCGTCAAGTTTTACATGGCAACGCGCAGCAAGGGAGTGAAGGCAATTGCCGGGGCAGATGTCTGGATCAGCAATCCGGAATCGCCGGACGACGCCTATCGTTTGCTCTTGCTGGCGCGCAACCGGGCCGGTTACCAGCAGTTATGCGAATTGCTGACCAAAGCCTACATGCTTGAAGGTCGACGCGACCGGGCGGAGATTCGCCGCGAATGGTTCAGTGAAATCGGCAGCGATGGCCTGCTTGCATTGTCAGGGGCGCACCTCGGCGATATTGGCGAGGCACTGATCAATGGCAATTTCGACATCGCCGGTGAACGCGCCCAGGCCTGGGAGGCGATTTTCCCTGGGGCCTTCTATCTCGAAGTGCAACGCTACGGTCAATCGCAGCAAGAGGCGATTGTTCAGCAGACCGCCGACCTGGCCGGCGAACTCGGCCTGCCGCTGGTCGCCACCCACCCGATCCAGTTCATGAACCGCGAGGACTTCCGCGCCCATGAAGCCCGTGTCTGCATCGCCGAAGGTTACGTACTGGGCGATGTCCGCCGGCCCAAAACCTACACCGAGGAACAGTATTTCAAGACCCAGGCCGAGATGGCCGAATTGTTTGCCGACCTGCCGGAAGCGCTGGAAAACTCGCTGGAAATTGCCAAGCGCTGCAATATCGAGCTGACCCTGGGCAAGAACTTCCTGCCCAACTTCCCGACACCGGAAGGCATGACGCTGGATGATTTTCTGGTTGCCGAAGCCAGGGCCGGTCTGGAAGTGCGCCTTGAACAGCTTTACCCGGACCCGGAAGAACGCCTGAAACGCCGGCCGGAATACGACGCCCGCCTGGTTTTCGAGTGCAACACCATCGTCCAGATGGGCTTCCCCGGCTACTTCCTGATCGTCGCCGACTTCATCAAGTGGGCCAAGGCCAACGGCGTGCCGGTCGGACCGGGCCGGGGTTCCGGCGCCGGTTCGCTGGTTGCCTACAGCCTGTTGATTACCGACCTCGATCCGCTCGCCTACGCCCTGCTGTTCGAACGTTTCCTGAATCCGGAACGGGTATCGATGCCCGACTTCGACGTCGACTTCTGCCAGGACAACCGCTGGCGCGTCATCGAATATGTCCGTCAGCGTTACGGTACACAAGCGGTATCGCAGATCGTCACTTTCGGCACGATGTCATCGAAGGCCGTGATCCGTGACGTCGGCCGCGTTTTCGGCCTGCCCTACTCGATGTGCGACCGTATTTCCAAGCTGATTCCCATCGTCCAGAACAAGCCGGTATCGCTGGCCGAGGCGCTGGAGCAGGAACCGGTGCTCAAGGAAATGATGGCCGACGAGCATGACGGCGAAACCATCCGCGAACTGTTCGACCTCGCTGGCCGTCTGGAAGATCTGACCCGCAATGTCGGCATGCACGCTGGCGGCGTTTTGATTGCGCCGGGCAAGATTACCGAGTTTTGCCCGATCTACAAGGCGACCGGCAGCGATGCTTCGCCGGTTTCGCAGTTCGACAAGGATGACGTCGAGAAAGCCGGGCTGGTGAAGTTCGACTTCCTGGGCCTGCGCAACTTGACGATTATCGAACTGGCGGTCGAATACATCCGCCGAATGACCGGCAAAAAACTCGATCTGATGTCGCTCGGTTTCACCGACCCAGCCGCCTACCAGATTCTGAAAGACGCCAACACGACGGCAATCTTCCAGGTTGAATCGGAGGGCATGAAGAAGCTGCTGAAAAAGCTGGCGCCCGACCGTTTCGAAGACATCATCGCTGTGCTGGCGCTCTACCGTCCCGGCCCGCTTGGTTCGGGTATGGTCGACGACTTCATTCTGCGCAAAAAAGGCCAGCAGAAGATCGACTATTTCCACCCTGACCTCACCGCCTGCCTGTCGCCGACCTACGGCGTTATCGTGTACCAGGAACAGGTGATGCAGATTTCGCAGATCATCGGCGGCTACACACTGGGCGGTGCCGACATGCTGCGCCGGGCGATGGGCAAGAAAAATGCCGAAGAAATGGCCAAGCACCGCGAAACCATCGCCGCCGGCGCCAAGGAAAAAGGCTACGACCCGGCACTGGCCGAGCAGTTGTTCGACCTGATGACCAAGTTTGCGGAATACGGCTTCAACAAGTCGCACACCGCCGCCTATGCCGTCGTCACCTATCACACCGCCTGGCTCAAGGCCCACCACTGTGCCGCCTTCATGGCGGCAACCATCTCGTCGGATCTCGATAACACCGACTCGGTAAAGATTTTTTACGAAGACACCATCGCCAACAAGATCAAGGTGCTGGGGCCGGATGTCAATGTCTCGAATTACCGCTTTGAGCCGGTCGACCGTAGCACGATCCGCTACGGGCTGGGGGCCGTCAAGGGCACTGGCGAGCAGGCGGTCAACGTCATTCTCAAGGCACGCGAAGCAGGCCCCTTCAAGGATATTTTCGATTTCTGCCAGCGCTGCGACAAGCGCATGGTCAATCGGCGAACCACCGAAGCACTGATCAAGGCCGGCGCTTTCGACAGCATCGATGCCGACCGCCACAAGACGCTGGCCTCGGTCGGCATTGCAATGGAATTCGCCGAGCAGGCCGAACGTAACGCGATGCAAACCAGCCTGTTCGATATCGGCTCAAATGTCGAGGAACACGCACCGCAATACATTCAGGTTAAACCCTGGGGTGAAAAAGAGCAGCTGATGCAGGAAAAAACGGCACTCGGTTTTTTCTTCTCCGGGCACCCCTATAACACCTGCAAGAAAGAGTTGTCGCGCTTTGTCCGAAGGCCGCTCAACCGCCTGGAGCCGTCCAAGGAACTGACGACGCTGGCCGGCGTTGTGGTCGGCGTGCGGACGCAGATGACCCGGCGCGGCAAGATGCTGTTCGTACAACTTGATGACGGCACCGGGATGATCGAGGTGACGGTATTCAATGAATTGTTCGAGGCCGAACGAGCCAAGATCGTCACCGACGAGGTGCTGATTATTGAAGGCAAGGTCAGGTTTGATGAGTTTTCCGGCAGCAATAGCGTCACCGCCGACAAGCTGATGACGCTCGGCGAGGCCCGCGCTCGTTTTGCCAAATTTCTGCTTTTGAAAATGAACGGCAACTCCGATGCCCGCAAACTGAAAAGTCTGCTGACGCCGTTTGCGCCAGGACCGGCTGCCGTGCGCATCCGTTATCGCAATGCCGCCGCCGAATGTGAAATCGCCCTCGGCGAAGCGGTTCGCGTCCGGCTCGATGACGCCCTGTTGGAAGCCTTGAGCGGCTGGCTTAATCCGGAAAACGTCGAAATCGTTTATATGTAACGAAAGTGGGGCCGGAAGGCCCCACGCTTTTTACCCGTTTTCCGGCGTTGACCGCAGCACGCGGTCGCCGAAGAGGTCAAACCACCACGTCAGCCTTGAAGCCGATGCGCACAGCACCCCAGTGCCGGCCGTTGATGAGAACCGGCATCGAGAGATCGTTGAGCACTTCACCGGTATCCCGCACATAGGTCTGGAATAGCGAAGACTTCTGGTTCTTGGCCAGCTTGATACCAACCGGGTCATTGAAAATCCGCTTGTGCCGGGATTTGACCAGGTCAACGGCAGGGTCGCCGGTTGGCGCATTCGAAAAGACACCGTTGTGCGCCGGGGCGTAACCATTGCTGTCGACAGCCAGCGAATAGGTCAGACCCGGCACATCGCGCACCATATCATCGTAAATGCGGGTCAATTCGGCATCGCACTGGCTGTCGTAAGCGGTGGTGAAACGCTTCGGATTGGAACCGGGAATATCCTTGTAGGCCTGATCGAAAACATTGACGCCACGATCGTTGAGCTTTTGCAGCACGCTGCCCACCGCATCGCGGAAAGCGGCACATTTATCATGCAGGGTATCGAACTTGCTGTTGCCGGTGCGGAAGTCAGACAGCGTGCACTGCAGGTCTTCGGTTGATTCGCGCAAAGTCTTGGCAGAGTCCAGGCACTGCCTCATCCGGCCGGAGATGTCGACCGAATGATTGCGAATTTCTTCGACCTCATGGTGAATGGCCTGATTGCTTTCGCGCAGGTTGTAGATGGCACCGGAAATGGTCGAGAGCTGTTCGGTGGTGCGCTTGAAGTCGCCAACCATGGTCGTCAGGTCAGCTGCCGAGGTTTCGATATAACTGTTGGCGCGGGTAACTTCGCCAACGATGGTCTGGGTCTTGGCCGAGGTATCGGCCACCAGGTTGATCATCGACTGGGTGTTCTGGCCGATTACCTGCGTCGCCGTCTTGACCTTTTCAGCCAGTTTGCGCACCTCATCGGCAACCACGGCAAAACCACGGCCGGCCTCGCCAGCACGTGCCGCCTCAATCGCGGCGTTAAGGGCCAAAAGATTGGTCTGGTCTGAAATATCGTTGATCAGCGAGACAATCTCGTTAATCTTCATCGAACTGGTGTGCAACTCGCCGACGGTCGAAGAAAAGTGCTCGATATGCTGGTTGGTCGAGCGCATCGTCGAAGCAACCGTTTCCATCTGTTCCAGCGAACGCTGGGCGAGATCGAGGTTGTTCCGGGTCGAAGACTGGATAGCATCAGAGTTCGTCGCCACTTCGCTGACGGCAAGGTTGACCCGGTTGCTCGAGGCAAAAATGTCGCTGGCCAGCACTTCCTGCCGGCGCACAGCGTCGCCGGTCAACTGCACCAGATGATTCATTTGGGCCGCATCGGAGGCAATACTGACACTACGCTCCCGGGCATGTGAAATCAGGCCACGTATCCGGCCGAAAAAACGGTTGATATTGGCAGAAACCCGCCCGGCAGTATCGTTGCCAACACTACCGACCGAATGCGAGAGATCCGCATTGCCATCGGCAATGGAGGCTATGTCACGATCGATCTTGTTCAGTGCAGCACTATTTCCAAAAAAACCCATTACGTCTCCTACTTATAATTTTATGACCTGCCAGAAATTGCTGCAGGTCTTTGTGTCAAAGCGGTCGTTGGCGAGCCGCCACGCGACCGAGCAGGAAGCCCTTGATTTCATGGAAAGGAATGGGCTTGCCCAAAACTGTCACGTCAGGCGGCAAGCCTTTTTGCACAATTTCTTCGCGTTCAATGGCGCTGACCACAATGATATCCATACGGGCCAGAGTCGGATTGGCGCGCAGGTTCCGGATCATCTCGAAACCATCCATGCCCGGCATCATCAGGTCGGCAATCAGAATATCCGGCACCTGCTGACCAACCTGCAAAAGGCCATCGAAGCCGTTGGCCACAATGCGCAATTTGATCGGCAGATCCCAACCTTCCATGGTCAGTTGGTAGAGAAGCTGCAGGGTGGGGTCGTCTTCGGCGATCAGGATGTCGATCGGAGCGCCGGTGTCCTGAGTACCAGGCGTCAGATTTCGACGACGGGCCAGCAATTTGTCGATCGAGGCAACCGGAATCCGGCGATGTCCGCCTGATGTTTTCCAAGCCTCAAGCGCACCGCTTTCCACCATATTTTGCACGGTGCCGAGAGAAAACCCCAAGCGCAAGGCGGCTTGCCGGGTAGTGAGGAATTCGGAGTCTGCCATGACCGTTTGCCGATCTTAAAATTGGAAATTCAGCAAATTCTAGCCCAAAAATAACGATTTGTAGAAGAAAAAAACCCCGAGGCCGGAAGGCCTCGGGGTTTTAGCATTCTGCCCATATTTTCAGGGCATTAGAGCTGCTTACAGCTTCCTGGCGTTCTTGGCCAGATAGGCGGCGACGCCTTCAGTGCTGGCGGTCATGCCGGGCTTGCCCTTGCTCCAGCCGGCCGGGCAAACTTCGCCGTGTTCCTCGAAGAATTGCAGCGCGTCGACCATGCGCAGCATTTCGTCAATGTCGCGGCCGAGCGGCAGCATATTGACGACTTGGTGCATGACCACACCGGTCTTGTCGATCAGGAAGGAGCCGCGCAGCGCAACGCCGGCTGCTTCGAGTTCAACGTCGTAAGCACGGCAGATGTCGTGCTTGACGTCGGCAACCAGCGGATAGCCAACCTGGCCGATGCCGCCATCCTTGATCGCGGTGTTCTTCCAGGCCAGGTGGGTGAACTGGGAATCGATCGAGACGCCGATGACTTCGACGCCACGCTGTTTGAACTCTTCCAGGCGATGATCGAAGGCGATCAGCTCGGACGGGCAGACGAAGGTGAAGTCGAGCGGGTAGAAAAACAGGACAACCGGCTTGCCCTTGAACTGCGACAATTTCAGTTCCTTGATTTCGTTATTGCCATATACAGCAGTTGCGGTGAAGTCGGGGGCTTGCTTGCCTACTAGAACGGCCATGGGAACTCCTTATCGTAATTACTATTGGGGGATTTCGAATTTAACGAAGCTGGCATGCTGTGTCAAACTTGGGTTTGAGGCGGCATCGCCGCTTTGGTTCAGGTTTCGCTTGTAAATAAGGTGGGCGACACTGGCATAATCACTGCATGAAAACAATAGCAAATTCGGCAACTGGAGGCGTGGCCGGGGCATGCTGAAGGCACTGATCTTCTTGCCGGTGATCGGGGCCCTGGTAGTCGCCGTTTTACCGGTGCGCCGCCCCTTGCTGTTGTGGCAGGTGGCGATGTTATTTTCATTGACGGCGCTGGCCCACTCCCTCTGGTTGGCCGCACACTTCGACCCGGCCGGTACAGCGCTTCAGATGTTTGAAAGCCGTGCCTGGAATGCCCGACTCGGCTCAAACTTTGCGCTCGGCGTCGATGGCATTTCGCTGGCCATGCTGCTGCTGACAGCACTGCTGACCCTGATCGCAGTCCTTGTTTCAAGGCGGATGGAAGCCGGGGCGCGGCTTTATTTCACGCTGGTCCTGCTCCTCGAGTCGGCCATCTTCGGGGTATTCACCGCCCGCGACTGGTCCTTGTTCTATGTTTTCTGGGAAGCGACACTGCTTCCATTATTCTTCCTGATCGATCGCCTGGGCGGGCCGAACCGGCAGCGGGCAGCGCTCAATTTCTTTCTATATACGCTGGGCGGCTCGGTCTTCATGCTGGTCGCCCTGCTTTTTCTCTATGACGCCGCCCCCGGCCACAGTTTTGCCATGGCCGACATGGCCGAGGGTGGGCGCAGCCTGCCATTGCAAACCCAGTTGCTGATCTTTGCCGGCTTCTTCATCGGTTTCGGCGTCAAGATGCCGGTTTTCCCGCTGCATGGCTGGCTGCCGCTGGCGCACGTCGAAGCACCCAGCCCGGTCTCGATCCTGCTCTCCGGCGTGCTGCTCAAAATGGGGGCTTACGGGTTGATCCGTGCCGCTGAAACGCTGCCCGCCGCCCTGCTGGCGGCACAGGACTGGCTGGCCCTGCTCGCCTTCATCAGTCTGCTCTACGGCGGCATCCTCGCTTGGCGGCAGCAGGATCTGAAAGCGATGGTCGCCTATTCGTCCATTTCACATATGGGTATCGTGCTGCTCGGCATCGCCACCCTCAACGTCACCGGACTGACTGGTGCCGTGATGCAGATGGTGGCGCACGGTTTGACCGCGGGCTTGCTTTTCCTGATCGTCGGCCTGCTCTACCAGCGGACGCACAGCCGCGACCTGGCCGATTATGGTTCGCTGTTAGGCAAGGCGCCGCGCTTCGCCTTTTTCGCCGCTTTTGCGCTATTGGCGGCGATCGGTCTGCCGGGCAGTGCCGGCTTCATGGCCGAGTTGCATGCGCTGATCGGTGGTTTCGGGCGCTGGGGCGGCTGGATTCTGATCGTTTGTCTCGGCATGCTGATCGCCGCGGCCTACAGCCTGCGCGTCATCGGCCACCTGTGCCTGAAAGGGCCGGCCATGCAACTGGCCGACATGACGCGAACCGAAAGTGCCGCGGCCGGCATTCTGGTACTGAGTATTCTCTTTCTCGGCGTCTGGCCGGCGCCTTTGCTTGATCTCGTGGCCGGCAGCGTCGGCCAGGTGACGCGGCTGTTCGGTGGATGAGATGAGCACCGATCAGGAATTGCCCATCCGCGAACGCCTCGCCCGCTGGGTCGAGCACTTGACGCATGTACTGCCGGCGCAGGCGCCGATTCGTGATTTCGTCCATCACAACACCTTGCACGGCTTCCAGCACCTGACTTTTCCTGAAGCACTGGCGGCTGCCCATCGCCTGACCGGCGCCGCGACCTACTGGCCGGAAGGTAAATTCCGCGAGTCTTATGCGACCGGTCGGATCAGCCGTGACGATTTATCGGCGGCGCTTGACGATGCCGCTTTGCCCGATCTCGACCGGCCGGTTACCCGCGCCCTGACCCAGCGCGATGTCCTGCTGGCCAGCCTGCTTGCCGCACCGGAAACACCCGGTGCTTGCCGCCTCGATTGGTTACGGCGCGAACAAGGTCTGGCCGACGACCCCATTTTTGCCCTTTGTTCGACGTTGACCGCAGCAATGCCCGACAAAACGCCTCCCGCCGACTGGCGGGCAACAGCCATCGCCCGTTGGGCCGAGCTTTGTCAGCGCGTCGGCAAGGAGTGGACGCTGCGCAGCCTGCTCGAATATCTGAGCGGCGAAGATGTCCTGGAGCGGGTCCGGCGCATCCTGCAACGCCAGCTCGCCGCCCATCTCGATCTCGGCGTTGCCGCCTGGCGCAACCCGGCTCAGGAACAAGGCTTTTTCGCCGCCTGGCGGGCCAGTGGTGGCCTCGACATGTTTTGGGAACTGGATGAATTACCCAATGTGCGCGATGAAATCATCCATCTGATCGACAACCCGCTTGATGTACTGGTCGAAGAACTGGGCCGGCTGCTGCCCGACCAAAGCCTGTGGTACAGCTACCTTGAGCGCCTGAGTCTGGAGTTGCCGGGCTGGTCCGGCATGTTCCTCTGGCGCGACCGCAATCAGGCGCGGGGCGACGGCACGCCGGTGGCGATACTCGATTACCTGTCGGTCCGCGTACTGCTGGAGCGTCTGCTTTGCGAGGATCTGGTGTGCCGGCTGACCGGTGCGCCGATGAGTTTCGACGAGCTCTGTCACCATTACGCCACCCGCCCGGCCGAGTTTTTCGTTCGCGACGCAATGCGCCGGCAAAGCCTGCCTGAGGAAGTGCAGAATCGGGCAGCAAGCCAGCTACGCCCCGGGAACACCGGCACGGAAGCGGCTTGGATCACGCTGGCCGAAGCCATCGCCGCTGAGCCGGCGGATGGCGAAACCGATGCCTGGCGACTGGCCGGACTAAGCCGCCAACTTGGCTTGACGCCAGCCGAAATCTCGACGATCAATGCCGAGGAAGTCGCTGCACTGCTGCACTGCGCCACTCATCTGACAACGCTGCAACGCGGCCAAATCTGGCTGCTCGCCTACGAGCGGCATTACCGCGAGCAACTGTTTGTTGCATTGGCAACCAACCATGCGCGCCAGGTTGCCGCATCATCTCCGTCGGCACAGGTGATTTTTTGCATGGACGACCGCGAAGAAGGCACCCGCCGGCATCTGGAGGAAATCGCCCCGGATATTGCCACTTACGGCGCCGCAGGCTTTTTTGGCGTCGCCATGTACTGGCAGGGGCTCGACGATGCCGACAAGACAGCGCTCTGCCCGGTGGTAGTTCGACCAAGCCATCTGGTCCGCGAATTGCCGCTGCCGGGGGCCGAACCGGCCTTTGCCGCGCATGCGACACGGCGGGAAAAACGTCTGCGCTGGCGTGAGCGGCTCTACCAGTCCACCCGGCGCAGCGCCCTCGGCGGCCCGCTGCTGACCGTGCTGGCCGGCGCCCCGGCACTCACGGCATTGCTGGCTGGCACGCTCGCTCCCAGCTGGTTTGGCCAGACCACCCAACGCTGGCGCCGACAACTGGATGGCCACGTTCCCAGCGAACTTGGCCTGACGGCTGAGAAGTCAGTTCCGGCCACCCCGGAACAGCCGCAAGCCGGCTTTACCGATGGCGAGCAGGTCGACCGCGTCGAAGCCTTGCTGCGCAGTATCGGCCTGGCCGACAACTTCGCGCCGCTGGTACTGCTGCTCGGCCACGGTTCCGGCAGCCAGAATAATCCGCACCTCTCGGCCTACGATTGCGGTGCCTGCTCAGGCCGGCATGGCGGGCCGAATGCGCGGGTTTTTGCCGCGATGGCCAACCGTCCGTCGGTACGCCTCGGGCTGGCCGGGCGGGGGCTGAATATTCCGGCAAGTACCTGGTTTGTCGCGGCCGAACACAACACCTGCGACGACAGCATCGAGTGGTACGACCTCAAGCAGGTGCCGGATGCCTGGCAAGCGGCACTCGATACCCTGCTCGGCCAATTGAACGAAGCCTGCCGGGCACACGCCGCCGAGCGCTGCCGGCGCTTCGCCTCGGCATCGGCGCGCTTGTCGCCGTGGCAGGCCAGACAGCATGTCGTTGCCCGGGCCAACGACATTTCGCAGGCACGGCCGGAACTTGGCCATGCCACCAACGCCGCCGCCTTTATCGGCCGCAGAAGCATGAGCCGCGGGCTGTTCCTCGACCGTCGCGTCTTCCTGATTTCCTATGACCCGACAACGGAAGACGAGGGGCAGATACTTGAAAGCATCCTGCTCGCAACCGCCCCGGTCGGCGCCGGCATCGCCCTTGAATATTATTTCTCGACCGTCGATAACGAACGTTTCGGTTGCGGCTCGAAGATCACCCACAACATCACTGGTCGGTTCGGCGTCATGGAAGGAGCCGATTCCGATCTGCGCACAGGCCTGCCCTGGCAGATGGTCGAAATCCACGAGCCGATGCGTCTACTGGTTGTGGTCGAACAGACGCCAGCGGTACTCACCGCGTTACCCACCCGCTCGTAGTACCAGAAGACACC
>CAYWNX010000060.1:0-10771 GCA_964459735.1 uncultured Dechloromonas sp.
CTCTTCTTGCCATTGGTGTCGCCTTCTTCCGGGTAGACGAAGATGTAATCGACGTCGGAAGAAACATTCAGCTCGCGCCCGCCCAGCTTGCCCATGCCGATGATCAGCAGGCGTTGCGGCAGGCCGGCCCGGTCGAGCGGTTCGCCATAGCTGGCAACGAGCTGGCGGTGGTAATAGTCGAGGGCGAAGTTGGTGGTGACATCGGCCAGCAGGGTCATGCTTTCCATGATCTCGGCCAGCGGCGCCAGGCCGCAAAGGTCGCGCAGGGCGAGGTGGGTCATGGCGCGGTGGCGCAGTCGGCGCAGCGCCGACTTGACCGCATCGTCATCGGCGAAATCGGCTTTCAGCGGGTGCAGCAGCAGATCTTCGGAAAGCGGTTGCTGCCAGGTGGCGCGCAATTCCGGAATCAGCGCCGGGTGTGTCTGCAATTGGTTGGCCAGGTAGCGGCTGTGGTCGATGGCAGTTTGCCAGCAGGGGTCGAGAGTGTTGTCCATGGATTGCTCAATCGGCGGATTTGCCGAAAAGGATAGAATGCCGGTCTTGGCTGATTTTTGATTGTAGTGATCTATTCCCTCTTTTGGCAAAACGGTTTGACAAGTGACTAAGGCGCAGGAACGTGCGCAACTCCGCAGCGCGCTTTATCACCGGCTGCACTGGCTTTGGCCCGTGCTGGCCCGGCCGGCGGTCGCCCATGGATTGCGCTGGCTGGGCTGGGGGCTGTTTGCTGCCTGGCTGATCTTTGCGGCGCTGGTCCTGACCTTGCGTCATGTGGTGCTGCCCAAAGTGGCGGATTACCAGGCCGAAATCGAGCAGGCGGCGACGCGTGCTGTCGGTCAACCGGTAAAAATCGGCAAAATTGAAGCGCGTTGGGATGGGCTGAATCCCGATCTGGTGCTCGACGATGTCCAACTTTTCGATAGTCACGGCAAGACAGCGTTTTCGCTGACCCGGGTGGAAAGCGTCCTTTCCTGGCAAACCCTGTGGCGTTGGCAGCCGACCCTGGCGCTGCTGGTCTTTGAAGGGCCGGTGCTGCATGTGCGGCGCGATGCGAATGGCCGGATTACCGTAGCCGGCATGGATACCGAAGGCGAGAGCGACCCGGCCTTTGCCGAGTGGGTGCTGGCCCAGAAGCATATCCGCATCCTCGATGCCATGATCGTCTGGGATGACCGTTTGCGCCAGGCGCCACCCCTGGTGCTGGAGGATTTGCAATTCGGGCTCGACAACAACGGCCGGCGTCATCGCTTCGGGCTTTCGGCCGCGCCGCCGTCGCAACTTGCTTCGCGGCTCGATGTGCGCGGCGAAATCATCGGCGATATCGGCGAGGCACTGGAAAGCCTCTCCGGCAAAGTCTTCGTCGAACTCGATTACGCCGATCTGGCGGGCTGGCGGGCCTGGGTCGATTACCCGGCGCAATTGCCGCAGGGGCGCGGGGCGCTGCGCGTCTGGGGCGATCTCAAGGACGGCGGCGGCAAGGTGACGGCGGATGTGGCGCTCGAAGAGGTCCGCGTCCGTCTTGGTCGCAAATTGCCGGAGCTCGATCTGGCCAATATGCGCGGCCGCCTGGAGGGCAGCTACAAGGTGGGCGAATGGCGGCTCGACGGGCGCAATGTCGAACTCTTGACGCAGCAGGGTGTTCGGGTGGCGCCGACCGATTTTCACCTTGAGTGGCGCCAGAACCCCCAGACTGCTGCGGTCAACGGCAATGCGAGCGCCAGTTTCATCGATCTGGCCGCGCTGGCTTCGCTGGCCGCCCATTTGCCGCTGGATGCCCGCAGCCGCGAATTGCTGCAAACCCATCAGCCGCAGGGTCGTATTTCGGAACTGCGGGCCAGTTGGGGCGTGGAGGGCGAAACCTTGAAGCGCTACGCCCTGAAAGCCGGTTTCGCCCAGCTGGGTATTTTGCCCGGCGCTTACTTTCCCGGTGCCAGCGGCCTTTCCGGCAAGGTCGATCTGACCGACAAGGGGGGCGAGCTGGTGCTTGAGGCCGATGCCTCGAGCCTGTCCTTGCCGGCGGTTTTTCCCGAGCCGGAAACCGTGCTCGACTCCCTGCAGGCAAGGGCAAGCTGGAAGACGATTGCCGGCGCGACAAATGGCACGGCAAGCGGGGTCGATATCAAACTGGAAAAACTGGAGTTCGCCGGCCCAGCGGCGGCCGGTTCGGCACGTGGCAGCTACCGTTTCACCGGCGACGGTCCGGGTGAAATTGACCTCACGGCGAATGTTGACCGCGCCGATGCGCTTGCCGTCTGGCGCTACATGCCGCATGCGGTAAACGCCGAAGCCCGGGCCTGGATCAGGCGCGCCATCGTCGGCGGCCGCGGCTACGATGGGCGGCTGGTGCTCAAGGGCAATCTCAAGGATTTTCCCTTCCGCGACGGAACGAGCGGCAAATTCATCGTGACGGCCAAGGCGACGGATGCCAGGGTCGACTATGTGCCGGGCTGGCCGGTGATCGAGCATATCGACGGTAACATGACGTTCGGTATCGGCATGAAGGTCGAAGCCAGCAAGGGCAACATCCTCGGTGCCAGGTTGTCCGACGTGACGGTGGTAATCCCCGATTTCGAGTCGCACGAGGAAATGTTGCTGGTCAAAGGGCTGGCCCAGGGCCCGACCAGCGAATTTTTCCGCTTTCTCGATCAGAGCCCGGTTGGGGACAGTATCGATCGTTTTACTGAAGGCATGAAGGCGACGGGTAACGGCAGCCTGAATCTGGAACTCGATATTCCGCTGCGCCAACCCAACGATACCAAGGTGCGCGGCGACTACCGTTTCGTCAATAACCAGCTGGAGCCGGTGGCGGCGCTACCGCCGCTGACGCAGGTCAATGGTCGCCTGCAACTCACCGAAAAGTCGGTGACGGCACGGGATATCAGTGGTCGGGTCTTCGGCGGGCCGCTCAAGGTCCAGGTCAATAACGTCGGCGACAAGGTCGGTATCGTGGCGACAGGCACGGCCAATATCGCCGAGGTCAGCAAGCATTTTGCCTTCCCGCTGACCGAGCACCTGAGCGGCAGCGCGGGCTGGAAGGCGGATATCGGCATTCGCAAGCGAAATGCCGATTTCGTCATCGAATCCGATCTGCTTGGTGTCAGTTCGCCCTTGCCGGCCCCGTTGAACAAGATCGCCACCGAACCGCTGGCTTTGCGTATCGAGCGCAGCGCACCGGATGCAACGCGTGAGCAGTACCGTATCACGCTGGGCAAGGTGGCTCAGGGGCTGATTTTCCGCCGGCAAGGCAATTGGGAACGCGGCGTTTTTGCGCTCGGCGATGCCGAGTTGCGTTTGCCGGAGAAGGGTTTGGCCGTGCGGGTGGCGGTGCCGGTCGTCAATGTCGATGCCTGGAAAAACTTCCTGCCGGAAGCGGCGACGGCGAACGGTGCCGAAGCAAATGGTCAGAATGCGCTGGCGCTCAGTGTCGTGACGCTGAAAACGCCATTGCTGCAAATGCTGGGGCGCGATTTCAATCAGGTCGACACCAGTTTGCGGCCGCGCGGCAATGGTTGGCAGATCAGCCTCAACACCCGCGAAGCGGTTGGCGAGCTGTTCTGGAACAACGTTGCCGAAGGCTGGCTGGAGGGTAATTTCAAACGTCTGATGCTCCGCCCCGCGGCAGAAATGGGCGAGGGTGAGGCGAGCGCGCTCAATAGCCTGCCTGGCATGAGCCTGGTGGTTGAGGATTTTAATCTGGGCGACAAGGCGCTGGGGCGGCTGGACTTGAAGGCACGCAACGACAAGGGCGCCTGGCGACTGGATACGCTGAGCCTGCAAAATCCTGACGGCTCACTGAAGGGAAAGGCTACCTGGTTGAACGTTGGCCGGCACCAGACGGATCTCAGTTTCGAGCTCGAAGCGCGGGATGCCGGCAAGCTGCTGGAGCGGCTTGGTTACGTTGATGCCGTTCGTCGCGGTGCGGCAAAAATGAGCGGTGAACTGCAATGGAACGGTCCGCTGACCGGCATTCATTATCCGTCGCTGACCGGGCAGATGAGCGTGACGGCCGAGAAAGGCCAGTTCAACAAGCTGGAGCCGGGTGTCGGCAAGTTGCTGGGCCTGATTTCGCTGCAATCTCTGCCCCGCCGCCTGACCCTGGATTTCCGCGATATTTTCAGCGACGGCCTGGCGTTTGACAGCATTGAAGGCAAGCTGTCGGTGAAAAAGGGCATCATGCGAACCATCGAGCCGTTACGAATCAAAGGGCCGGCGGCGCAGATCGAGATGCAGGGCGAAACCGATCTGAAGAACGAAACGCAGGATTTGCAGGTAGTGGTCCGGCCGGAACTCGGTGGGGTGGCTGCGGTGGGGGCGGCGACCCTGATTAACCCGGTGGTCGGCGCCGCTGCTTTGCTGGCCAGTACCGTCCTGCAAAATCCGATCAGTCGCCTGTTCAGCTATCGTTATCATGTCACGGGGACCTGGAGCGATCCGCTGGTCGACAAGGCGGGTGAGACCTTGCTGGAAGTGAAACCCAAGCCGGAAGAAAACCTGCCGGGAGAAAGCAAACCTTGAACAAGCAGAATTGCCGTATTGCCGCTTTGCAGATGGTCTCCGGGCCACGGGTGGCCGACAATCTGGCGACTGCCGGCCAACTGGTTGCAGACGCCGTGGCGCAGGGCGCGCAAATGGTCGCGCTGCCCGAATATTTCCCGATTATCGGTGCGGCCGATGCCGACCGCGTGCGCGCCCGTGAGGCTTTTGGCCATGGGCCGATCCAGGACTGGCTGGCCGAAACCGCACAGCGCCACGGCGTGTGGATTTTTGCCGGTTCTTTGCCGTTGACCGCAGCCAACCCCGACAAAATGCGCAATGCCAGCCTGGTTTATAACCCGGCTGGCGAATGCGTCGAGCGTTACGACAAGATTCATCTTTTCGGCTTCAGGAAGGGTGACGAATCCTATGACGAAGCCACTTTCATCGAGGCCGGCAACCAGCCGGTTGCCGTCGATACCCCTTTCGGTCGCGTCGCCCTCTCGATCTGCTACGACCTGCGTTTTCCCGAACTGTTTCGGGCCTTGGGCACGGTCGATCTGATCATGCTGCCGGCTGCCTTTACCGACACCACCGGCCGCGCTCACTGGGAAATCCTGCTGCGCGCCCGGGCGATCGAGAACCAATGCTACCTGCTCGCGGTCGGACAAGGAGGGCGCCATGAGAACGGCCGCCTGACCTACGGCAACAGCATGATCATCGACCCTTGGGGCGAGGTTCTTGACCGCAAATTGAAAGGGCCGGGCGTTGTCATTGCCGATCTCGACCACGCCCGCATTGCCGAAATTCGCGAGAGCCTGCCGGCGCTCGCCCACCGTACTCTCTGAACATTTTTGACGGAGTTTCAATGCATAAAAAAAGCGCCCTGGCGCAAGCCGAGTCCCTGCTCCTCGCGCCCTTTTCGCTGACCGAAGGCGACCTGTCGCGCACCTTTGGCCAGATCCTGACGCATCAGGTCGATTACGCCGATCTCTATTTCCAGTATTCCCGTTCCGAAGCCTGGAGCCTGGACGAGGGCATCGTCAAATCGGGCAGTTTCAACATCGATCAGGGCGTTGGCGTGCGCGCCATTTCCGGTGAAAAGACCGCCTTCGCCTACTCCGACGATATCAGTTCGCGGGCCTTGACCGATGCCGCGACAGCCGTACGTGCCATCGCCGCTGCCGGGCAGACCGGTATTCTGCCGGCCCTCAAGCATGGTGCCGCCGGCCGTGCACTGTATGTGCCGCACGACCCGATTGCCTCGTTGCCGGCCGAGGCCAAGGTGAAACTGCTCGAACGCCTCGAAGGCTTCGCCCGCGCGCTTGATCCCCGGGTCATTCAGGTCATGGCCTCGCTGGCCGGTGAATATGAGGTGATTCTGGTCGCCGGTTCCGATGGCCGTCTGGCGGCCGATATCCGCCCGCTGGTGCGTTGTTCGATCTCGGTCATCGTCGAGGAAAACGGCAAGCGCGAGCAGGGCAGCGCCGGTGGCGGCGGTCGTTTCGACTTTGCCTATTACGACGATGCAGTGTTGCAGCGCTACGCCAAGGAGGCCGTCCATCAGGCGGTGACCAATCTCAAGGCCGAAGCCGCACCGGCCGGGCAGATGACGGTGGTGCTCGGCGCCGGCTGGCCGGGCATCCTGCTCCATGAAGCGGTCGGTCACGGCCTGGAAGGCGATTTCAACCGCAAGGGCAGTTCAACCTTCAGCGGCCGGGTCGGCCAGCGCGTTGCCTCCAAGGGTGTGACGGTGATCGACGACGGCACCATTGACGACCGCCGCGGTTCGCTGAATATCGACGATGAAGGCAACCCGACGCAGCGCACTGTTTTGATCGAGGATGGCATCCTCAAGGGCTACATGCAGGACAGCCTGAATGCCCGCCTGATGGGCGTCGCGCCGACCGGCAACGGCCGCCGCGAATCCTTCGCCCACCTGCCGCTGCCACGCATGACCAATACCATGATGCTGGCCGGCGAGCATGACCCGCAGGAAATCATCAAATCGGTGAAGAAGGGCATCTACGCGGCCAATTTTGGCGGTGGTCAGGTCGACATCACCAGCGGCAAGTTTGTCTTCTCGATGAGCGAGGCTTATCTGATCGAAGACGGCAAGGTGACCCGGCCGATCAAGGGCGCGACGCTGATCGGCAATGGCCCGGATGCGATGAACCGGGTGTCGATGATCGGCAACGACCTCAAGCTCGACCCCGGTGTCGGCACCTGCGGCAAGGACGGCCAGAGCGTACCGGTGGGCGTTGGCCAGCCAACGCTGCGGATCGATGGACTGACGGTGGGTGGTACGGCATAATGTCTAGTTATTATTAACTATGTCGTGAGGGCGCTGTGCGGAACATTGTTGGGGCAATTGTTTTAAGCGCAGCGTGCAGTGCGGTTCTGGCCCAGGCCTCCCTGCCGGAGCGCCTGAAGGCGCTTCAGGCTGATACCGCCGCCCTCAGGGCGGCGGTCGACGCCGGAAAAAAAGCCACGTTCTTTTGCGCCAATTGCCATGGCGAGGAAGGCCTGAGCAAAACCCCGGATGTCCCCAATCTGGCTGGCCAGAACCCTGGCTACTTGCTCGAACAAATTCGCAAGTTTGGCAGCGGCGAGCGCAAGGATGCGTTCATGCAGGGGCTGATCAAGGTCTTGAAGGACGACGAGCGCCTACAAATCGCGCTCTATTACGCCAGCGCGCCGGTGTCGCCGACACCGGCCAATGCAGCCCAGTCGGCGAAAGGCAAGGAGCTTTTCGCCAAGCTGTGTGTTCGCTGCCATGGCGAACAGGCCCGCGGCAGCGAAGCCTACCCCCGCCTGGCCGGCCAGAAACTGCCTTACCTGCAAACCTCCATTACCCGCTATCGCGACAACACCGGCATTCGCACTAATCAGTTGATGACCATCGCCACGGCATCCTTGAAAAACGACGATATCACCGCCGTTTCCAACTACCTGACGCAACTGCCGTAAAGGCGAATTGCAGCACTTGGGTCACACTGTTGATGCAAATCATGGTTTGGTGACCCGAGGAGACAGTATTTTCATGGGTCTACAACGGAGCTATGGCTGGGGGCCGCATGAAATCTTTGCTGAGTGTTGTGCTCGGGTGTTTCCTGTTGCTGACGGGCGATCTCGCGCTCGCCCAGATCAGTGATTTGAACTCGGCGATCAACAAGGCGGGCCGTCAGCGCATGTTGTCGCAACGCATGGCCAAGGCCTATTTTCAAATTGGCCAGCAAGTCGAGGTCGACCGCAGCAGGAAGGTACTCGACAGCTCCATGGCCGTCTTCGACCGGCAGCTGGTCGAATTGAAGAATTACGCTCCCAGTCCTGAAATCAAGGAAACCTACGGCAAGCTGGAGAAGTCCTGGCTGGCCTACAAGGATGTCCTGATCGGCGCCGCTCCCTCGAAGGAAAACGGCCGCAAGGTGCTGGCCATTTCGGAAGAAGTGCTGGCGCTGGCTCATCAGGGGACCGTCCAGTTCGAGAAGCAATCGGCGACGACGAGTGGCCGGCTGGTCAATATTTCCGGCCGGCAGCGCATGTTGTCGCAACGCATGGCCAAGTTTTACCAGGCGACAGCCTGGGGCGTTGGCGATGAGAAAAGCGCAGCCGAACTCGACAAGGCACGCAAGGAATTCACCGCGGCCCAACTGGAACTGGCCGCCTCGCCGGCCAATACCCAGCAGATCAAGGATGCGCTGGAGTTGGTCAAGCAACAGTGGTTCTTCTTCGAGAATGCCCTTGGCCAGAAAATGGGCGCCGACAAGCGGCCGCAAACCGCGGTGGCGACCAGCAGCGAGCGTATTCTGGAAGAAATGGAAAGCGCCGTCGGGCTTTACGAAAAACTGTCGAAATAAGCGATTGGGTGTTGGCCGAAGGCTGGCAGCAAATGACGGTGCATCAGTAAAAGGGAGCTGAACCGTCGAGTTCAACTCCCTTTTCGAACCGCTTTATCGAACCCCGCGCCGGGGCTGATCCGGTAAATTATTTCACGGCATCCTTGGCCGGTTTGTTCAGGTCGCCATTCGGCAAATAGCCGACACCGCCCCAGTTGGCCTGTAGTATCGCGCCGCGATCGGTCATTTGATAAACCGAAAGCAGGGGGTTGAAGGACACCGAGCCATCAAGGACCAAGCCATCGTTGTCGCCCTTGCGTTTGAGCGTGGCATCGCCGCTGGCAGTGACATCGGCGCCCACCGTGTCAAAAGTCTTGAACAGTGTCTTGTCCTTGAAAACCATGACCTGTTTGTAGCTCTTGTAACCGATACCCGGGCCGGTGCCGAGGCGGGCCATGGTCATGAAGGTTTCCTTCTGGTTGCTGTTGTCGACAGCGACGCCTGTCCCATGACCAGTGACCAGCAAAAGGATGTTGGACTGCGAGGCATCGAAAACGGCATAGCCAACCGCTTTTTTGATTTCTTCGCGGGCCTTGGGGTTTGCCTTGTACAAGCGCTCCAGGGTTTCGTCACGCATCTTGCGAATGCTGTCGCGAGCTTTTTGTTGCTCCTCGGCACTCAACGAACTGGTGGACGATTCCTGAGTGGCAGCCCCTTGCTTGGGCGTTTCTGCGATCAGGCTGGAGCTGGCGACTAGAAGTGCGACTGAGGCCAGCAGGCATTTTTTGGGATTCATGGCGTATTTGTTCCTTCGAAAAATGGGCGTTTTTTCAGGTTGACCGCAAAAGTCATTTTCGGGGGGCGTGCAATAAACGGGAGTTTGAATTTCCCGGTCAGAATAAACCAGTCTGTGGGCAAAAAGGGTGGGGTTGCCTAACTGGTTGATATACAAAGGCTTGTTTTGTACTGCTTGGGCCGGGGCTGGCATAAATTTACTCGTCTCGATGGGTGAAAAATCCAGGCGAGTTCAGGCTGCCTTTGTCTTCAGCGCCTTCTTCGGATAGATATCGAAGCGGCTTGATTTTCCCTCAAGCACATAACCCGGCTTTTCGTCGGCAATGGCCGGCGCCTTGCGTGGCCGTTTGACCACCACCCGATGCGTTGCCAGCTTGAGCGCCGCGGCCAGCAGTGCCGGGGCATCGTCATCGTTGCCGGCAAGCGGGCGGAACAGGCGCATTTCCTTTTTGACCAGCGCGCTCTTGTCGCGATGCGGGAACATCGGGTCCAGGTAAATCACCTGCGGCGGCTCACCTTCCCAGGCTGCCATCAAGGTGATGGCATTGCCGGAAAGCAGGCGCATTCTTGCCACAATCGGGGCCACCTCGTGATCCGTCAGCGCCCGCTGCAATCCGTCTTCCAGCAGGGCGGCAATCAAGGGCTGGCGCTCGATCAGCGTGACGCCACAACCCAGCTCGGCCAGAACGAAGGCGTCGCGTCCCAGCCCGGCGGTAGCATCCAGCACCAACGGCCGAACCCCGGCCTGAATGCCGACGGCCTTGGCAATCATCTGCCCGGCGCCGCCGCCAAACAGGCGCCGATGCGCCACCGCGCCCTCGACAAAATCGACCCGCACCGGTCCGGCGGCCTGCGGGCCGAGTTCGACAAACTGCAAGCCGGCTTCGCCGATCTGCAAGGCAAATTCCGCCTCGCCCTGGGTGGCCAGCTGCAGTCGCACTGCCCAGCTTGCAGCAGCGGATTCATAAGCGGGATCCAGCGCTTCAACGCGGATGCGGGGGACAGGCTGTTCTTCAGTCATCGGTAGTAGTTTACAACGGCAAGCGGGCGAGAAGGCCGCTCAGTCAGGCTCGGCGTTTTTGTTGTCGGCGCTGTCGCGTTAGAATCGTCGGTTTTCAGCAATTTGAATGAGGCTGGCCATGACGCCGCAAAGCAAACCGAATACCGACGACCTGCGTATCAAGGAAATCAAGGAACTGGTCCCGCCGGCCCACATCTTCCGCGAATATCCCGTCTCCAACCGTGCCGCGCAGACCGCCTATGCCGCGCGTCAGGCGATCCACCGCATTCTGCACGGCGCCGATGACCGCCTGCTGGTGGTGATCGGCCCCTGTTCTATTCACGACTACGACGCGGCCATGGAATACGCCAAAAAGCTGGCCAGGGAAGCCGAAAAGCACAGCGAAGACCTCGTCATCCTGATGCGCGTCTATTTCGAAAAGCCCCGCACCACAGTCGGCTGGAAGGGTCTGATCAACGACCCACGCCTCGACAACACTTTCCGCATCAACGAAGGCATTCGCCTCGCCCGCAAAATCCTGCTCGAAATCAACGAGCTGGATCTGCCCTGCGCCACCGAATTCCTCGACACCATCACGCCGCAATACACCGCCGACCTGATCGCCTGGGGCGCCATCGGCGCCCGCACCACCGAGTCGCAAGTGCAC
>CAYWNX010000061.1:0-10571 GCA_964459735.1 uncultured Dechloromonas sp.
TGATGCAACCGCTCGACCCGGAAAAAAAGCCGGCGGTACACACCACGCCGCTCAACCACGTCGGCCTGTGGATTGATGATCTGCCCACCGCTGTTGAATGGCTCTCGGCCAATGGCGTGCGTTTTGCCCCGGGCGGTATCCGCAAGGGTGCGGCCGGTTTCGACATCACCTTCCTGCACCCCAAGGGCAACGATGAATTCCCGATTGGTGGCGAAGGTGTCTTGATCGAACTGGTCCAGGCACCGCCAGAGGTAGTCGCTGCCTTCAACAAAATGGCCGCACAGTAAAACCTTTGATGCCCAACATTCCCGAGGCGGAACTCGCGGAAACCCGCGCTGCGCTGGCCCCGACCCTGGCGGCTGTCGCGGCGATACTCCCCTGGCTGGCCAAACCCCGGCCGCTGCGCTTCGACAGCGCCTTGAACCAGCGCTGGATTGGGGCCTGCGCGGGCCTGGCCACGGCCTGGGCAGATCGCTTCGGACCCGGTGCCGACAAGATTCGCCCGGCAATCTTTGCCTTGTATGGTGTCGCCCTGGAAAGTGCCGATGCGGACTGCCTGCGCCTCGGCGAGGCGCTGGCCAGTGCGGCCGATCAACTGGAAGCCAATTCCCCGAGCCCGCGCCTGATCGCCGCCCTGGCCGCCTGCATCGAGTCCCTGAACGACGTGCAAGGCCTTGAGCACCCGGCCTTTCCCGAACGGGCCGTCCATTTCGCGCAGCGGCTGGAAGCCATGGCGGCACCCGGCGCGGCAAGCGGTGAGCGCTCTGTCATCCTCGACCGCCTGTTTGTCAGCGAAGCCAACGAATATCTGGAGCGGATGCGAGATGCCCTGGCATTCCTTCCGCCAGACGCTTACGCCCTGAAGCTGGCGGCGACTGAACTGGCCCAGGCGGCTGAAAATGCCGAGTTATTCGGGGTGATGCATCTGGCTCGCCAGCTGGCAGGCCGCTTGACCAGCCGAGTCAACGACCTTGATGAGGATCTGGTGCGAAATCAGCTTAATGAAAGTCTGAAACAGCTCGCCGAGACGATTGCTGCGGTCAACGTCTAAATTGACCGAAAAATGCCGAGCGCCAGACGCCGGCCATCGCTGATATCGGCGATTTCGGAAGTGATTTCGACCGGCAGCACCGAGCCATCAGAACGTTGGATTTCAGTCACCAGTGCAGTACGGAGCTGCCCTGCAACCGTCTGGCGAAACTGCTCGCCGATGCTGCTGGCAAGGTTTTTCGGATACAAAAATTGCTGATGTTTGCCAACGAGATCGCGACGCATAAAACCGAACAATTTTTCGGCCTGACGGTTGGCATCGAGGATGATGCCACTGTCGCCATCAGCCAACAGCAGCGCATCCCGCGAGGCATCAAAGACGGCCTTCAGGCGTTCGGTGGCGGTCTGCGCCTCGCGCCTTGCCTCTTCTGCTTCGTATTCGACCAGCGCCAAGGTCACCAGATTGGCGACGGCATGGGCAAAAAGCTGGTGGGCCGTTGTCCACGACACAGATGATCCGACCTGTTCGAGACTGAATACCCCCTGCAATTCGCCGCGAATGTGAATCGGCGTATCAAGGCGGGCACTGACTTTGTGGTGCGCCAGATACCCATCGGCCAACTCGGCCATCGAAGGCAGCTGTGAAGGGTCATCGGCGACAATGCTGCCTTCACTCCCCAACGCCTGAAAATAGGCTGGGTACTGGCTGGCCAGCAGGACGCTGCCGCTACTGTGCCGGGCGCCGCTGCGCTCGAATAGCTCCAGACAGCGCAACTCCTGCCGTGCCGCCGTCAGCGCCCAGATACTCACTCGCTCGACACCGGACATCTGCGCCGCCGACTCGGTGAGGATGCTCAGGGTCATGCTGAGCGACGCCTCCTTGAAGTAGGCGCCACGTGAAAGACTGGCGACGCCCTCCTGCAGATCGATCGGCGTCATCAGCGAGACGGTGCCACCAGGGTTCAGCATATTTTCCATTGATTGATAACCGCAAACTGCCTTCAGGTCGGCATAGATAAACGGCAACAATTCTAGGAAAAGAAAATGTCTCAGTCTGTGAAATTTTCCACACTTAACAAAATTAATACCAATTTTGCAATATTTGCCTTATTCCGGACCCGGGGTAGTTTTGAAAATAAAGGCAACCTTCTCAACCTCGGTAATCCAGACCAGGCCATCGCCGAAATGCCCCGTCTGCGCCACTTCAGTAATGCGCTGGAAGATCGCCTCCGCCGCCTCATCCGGGGCGACGATTTCAATCCGCACCTTGGGCGTGTAATCGGTCAGTTCGTCCTTGATGTTATGCCGTGAGATATGGCGCGTCGGCGCGCTACAGCCTTCAACCTTGGTCACGGTCATGCCGGGGAAGCCGGGTAGCGCCACCAGGGAATCGCGCAGTCCGGCCAATTTGTTGGGGCGAATAATCGCCTTGATCTCTTTCATGCTTCGACTTTCTCCTCATCAAACCAGCGGTAAATGGTCGGCAAAACCAGCAAGGTCAGCAGGGTGCAGGTAATCAGACCGCCAATAACAACAATCGCCAACGGTCGTTGCACTTCGGAACCCGGGCCATCCGAAAACAGGAAGGGAATCAGGCCAAGCATGGCGACGGTGGCCGTCATCATCACCGGCCGGAAGCGTAACGTTGCACCCTCGATCACGGCTTCCTGCACCGTCCGTCCGTCCTCACGCAAGCCGCGAATGTAGGACACCAGGACGACCCCGTTCAGCACGGCAATCCCCCATAGTGCGATGAAACCCACCGACGCCGGCACCGAAAGATACTCACCGGAAATAAAGAGGCCGATGATGCCGCCGATGGAAGCGAAAGGCAGCACGGTGATGATCAGCGTCGCAAAGCGCAGCGAATTGAAGAGCAGGAAAAGCAGGAAGAAAATTGCCGCGATGGTGATCGGGATGATCACCGTCAGGTGACCCAGTGCCCGCTCCATGTTCTGGAACTGGCCGCCCCACTCCAGGTAATAGCCTTCCGGCAGCTTGATCTGCGCTTCGACTTTCTGCTGCAACTCGGCGACGAAACTGCCGAGGTCGCGCCCCTTGACGTTGACCCCGATCACGATACGGCGCTTGCCGAGTTCGCGGGAAATCTGCGCCGGGCCATCCATGACACGAATGTTGGCCACGTCGGTCAATCGCACCTGGGCGCCGTTCGGCGAGGTAATCAATACATTGGATATGGCTTCGACGTTATTGCGGAAGCGCTCCGGCAGACGAACCACGCCCGGGAAACGTCGCTCGCCCTCGAATATCTCGGTGACCACCTTGCCGCCGATCGCCGTTTCCAGCACGTCATTGACATCCGAAACATTGAGCCCGATACGGGCAATCGCCTGCCGGTCAATTTCGACCGAAAGATACTGTTGACCGCTGATCCGCTCGATTCGCAAATCCTGGGCGCCTTCCAGCGTCTGCGCCACCTTGCCGACCTGACCGGCGATCTTTTTCAACTGATCGAGATCGTCGCCAAAGACCTTGACCGCAATATCCGAACGTACGCCGGTCACCATCTCGTCAACCCGGTCGGAAATCGGCTGCGCCATGACCACCTGCACGCCGGGCAAGACCTTCAGTTTCTCGCGCATGGCGTCCTGAATATCATCCTGAGTCCAGCCGGACGGCCATTCGCTACGCGGCTTCAGGCTGACAATCGGGGTTGATTCATTCGGCCCCTGCGGATCGGCCGGCGACTCGCCACGACCGACACCGGAGACGGCTGACTTGACGCCCGGCACCTCCATGACCAGACGCATCGCCTCCATTTCCATCTTGATCGACTCTTCGAGCGAAATGTTCGGCACCCGGTTGATGCCCGGCACGACCGAGCCTTCCTTCATTTCAGGAATGAAGGCCGTGCCGAGGAAAGGTAGGGTTCCCACCGTCAGCACAAAGGCACCCACCGCAGCAATCACGGTTTTCTTCTCGTTGCCCAGCGTCCAGTGCAGCATCTTCAAATAGCGCTGCTTCATCGCCGCAATCAGCCGGGTATCGTGATCGCCGTCATGTGCCGGCGGCTTCAGCAGGTAGGTCGACATCACCGGCGTCAGGGTCAGCGAAAGCACCAGCGAAATAGCCAGCGCAATGGCGATGGTGTAGGCGAGCGGCGCGAACATCTTGCCTTCCATGCCCTGCAGGGTCATCAGCGGCAGGAAAACCAGAATGATGATGCCAACCCCGAAAATTACCGGCGTCGCGACTTCAACCACAGCGTGCAGGATGATCCGCAATTGACTCTCGCCGGTCTTCGCTCTGCGCCCCAATTGCAGGAAGGCGTTTTCAACGACCACAACGGAGCCGTCCACCATCAGACCGATGGCGATGGCCAAGCCGCCCAGCGACATCAGGTTGGCTGAAATCCCCAGCTTGTTCATGGCGATGAAGGTAAGCAGCGGCGTCAGCACCAGCGTCGCGACGACGATCAACGACGAACGCACATCGCCGAGGAACAGGAAGAGAACGACAACAACCAGCAGAATGCCCTCAAGAAGTACCTTGGTGACGGTCCACAATGCGGCATCGACCAATTCCGAACGGTCGTAATAAGCGGCGATCTTCAGACCGTCCGGCAGCATGCCCTTGGCGTTGATTTCATCGACCCGCGCCTTGATCCGGCTGACCACGGCCTTGGCATTGCCGCCGGAAAGCATCATCACGATGCCGCCAACCGCCTCGGTCGTACCGTTCTTGATCACCGCACCCTGCCGCACCTCATGGCCGATCTGGACTTCGGCGACATCGCGCACGTAGACCGGCACGCCATCCTTTTCCCGCAGCACGATGGCGCGCAAATCCTCGAGATCACGCACCAAGCCGACGCCGCGAATCAGATATTGCTCGGCGTACTGCGGCAGCACACCGCCACCGGCGTTGGCGTTATTGCGACCGACTGCCAGATAGACATCAGCAACACTCAGGCCAAAATGGCGCAACCGATCCGGATTGACCAGCACCTGATATTGCTTGGCAAAGCCGCCCTGCGAATTGATTTCGGCGACCCCGGGAATCGAGCGCAGCAGCGGTCGCACCACCCAGTCCTGGGCGGTTCGGCGCTGCATCAGCTCTTCCTGGGTCAGCGCCCGATCGCCATCGTCGGGCCGTTCCAGGGTGTATTGATAAACCTCGCCCAAACCGCTCGACACCGGCCCGAGCACAGGGGTAATGCCTTGTGGCAGGCGCGAGCCGACTTCGAGCAGGCGCTCCATAACCAACTGGCGAGCAAAATAAAGATCGGTCTTGTCGTTGAACACCAAAGTAATCAGCGACAGCCCCGGCTTGTTCAGCGAACGCATTTCCTCCAGACCGGGCAGACCGGTCATCGCCACTTCCAGCGGTACGGTGGCGAAGCGCTCGACTTCTTCCGGTGAGCGCCCCGGCGCTTCGGTGGCAATCTGGACCTGAATATTGGTGACATCGGGAAAGGCATCGACCGACAGCTTGCGTGCCGCATCAAGGCCAAAGAAAAGCAGGACGGCAGCAATCACCGCCACGACAAGGCGCTGCGCCAGCGCCCCACGGACTAGGGATTCAATCACGAGCCCTCCATTTCCTTGCGATTACGCTCATTGTTCAAATGGAAGGCGCCTTCAACCACCACCGTTTCGCTGCCCTTGAGCCCGGAAAGCACGACACGCTGCCCGCCCTGTTCGACGCCCAGCTTGACCTTGAGCAGACGGAAGGTGCCCTCCCCCTCAGCGACGAAAAGATGATCCTGATCGTTCTCGCGGACTACTGCACTGGCCGGCACGACCAGGCGTTCGACCGGTTTGGCTTCGATCAACATCGACGCCAGCATGGCCGGCTTCAGGCGACCGTCACGGTTATCCAGCGCCGTACGAACCAGCACGGTCCGGGTGTCCGGATCGATCGTCTGGCCGACGTAGATCAGCTTGCCAAGCAGTTTTTCATTACCCAGCGCCGGCACTTCGATACTGACCGATTGCCCCGTCTTGACCTGGCTGACCTGTTGTTCCGGCACCTGCGCCACTGCCCACAAGTTGGCCAGATCAGCGACCACGAACAAAGAGTCGGCCGGTTGCACTACCTGGCCCTGAGCCAGCTTGCGCTCGACGACCACACCGTTCAAGGTTGCCACCACCGGCGTCAGCGAATTAACGGCGCCATGTTTGCCGAGGCGTTCGATAGCGGCCGGGGTCACCCCGAGCAGTTGCAACTGGTCGGCGGCTGCGCGAGTTTCGGCCACCGAGATCTGATATTCACTCTGCCGCCGCTGCAACTCGGCGGCAGCAATGACATCGGCGTCGAACAGCGCCTTCGCCCGTTCGGCATTACGCCGGTTCAATTCCAGTTCGGCCCGCGCTTTCAGGTAGGCCAGTTGCTGGCTGGAGAGTTCACTGCTGTTCAGACGGGCCAGCACATCACCCTTCTTGACGGCTTGGCCGAGCACGGCGTCGATATCGGTCACCCGTCCGGTAATCGTCGCACCGATACGAGCCAGCCTTTGTTCGTCAAAGTCGATCCGGCCGGCAACCCGCAGGGTTTCTGCCACCGGCTGCTTGCTGACCGCTGCCAACTTGAGTTGCGCCAACAGTTCCCGGGCCGGCATGACCAGCGCCGGGTCGGCAGACGGCGCAGCGACTGCCTTGCTGTCTTCCTTGTTGCAGCCGGCAAGGACTGCTGCGGTCAACAGGATAAAAATGGCTTTTTTCATTCTTTGCTTCCTCCGGGCGTTGCCCGTAGTCGTTCAATTTCAACCCAGGCACTGGCCAGCTCATAACGGGCCGCGATCAGTTCCGTCCGCGCGGCGCGGAAAACGCGCTGCGCATCCAGCACTTCAAGGAAGCCACGTTCACCGAAGCGGTAAGCGGCTTCAGCCACTTTCAGTGCCGCCTCGGCCTGACGGACGATGCCGGACTCCAGAGCAGTTACCTGCGTCTGGGCAATTTCATATTGCTGGTAGGCAACCTCGAGCGCCTTGGTCAGCGAAAACTGCTGCGACTCCAACTCGTTGCGGGCCCGTGACAACTGCGCGGCAGCCTCGCCAACCGGCCCGCTGCGCCTATCCCACAAGGGAATCGAAACAACCACGCCAAACTTCGAGGCGCGCATGTCCGGATCCTCATCGACGCTGGCCTTGAGCGCCACATTTGGCCAGCGCTGGCTGCGCTCCAGATCGAGCTGGCGTTCAGCCCGCAGCATTTCGGCACGAGTTCGCGCCAGATTGGGGCTGCTGCCACTCATTTGCTTGCGCACTTCATCAAGCGGGATCAAGGCTGGAATATCGCGAAGCCGACTGCTCAAGGTAAATTCGACCGGCAAGGCACTACCGACGGCCTGACGCAACAACGAACGCGCCTGCTCGACCCGAAAGCCGGCCGCCTGAGCCGTTTTCTGGGCATTGAGCATTTCGGCATCAGCCTTGATCAGTTCGAAGCGAGGCGCTTCGCCGGTTTCGACGCGTAACGATATACGTGAGCGCACACTCTCCATTAAAGCGGCATCTTCACGGGCATTCTTGAGTTCTGCCTCGCGACGTAGCACCTCGAAGTAGCGCTCCCGCAAGCGGGCCAGCAGATCAGCCTCAAAGGCCCGCACCGATGCACTCGCGGCTTCCAGCCCAGCCTCGGCAGCACCGATTCGGGCCGAACGCCGCCACGGCAAATCAAGCGGCTGAGTCAGCGTAACGCTGCGCGCGTCGCCGGGATTGCCACCCGGACCGCGCGAACGCGTCGTGCCATCCAGGTACTCCAGTTCGGGGTTGGGAAAGGCGCTGGCGCTGTCAACGCCGTAGCGCGCTGCCGTGACCTGATCACGCGCCGCCAGCACCGCCCGGTTCGACGACATGGCCAGCGCTTCGAGGCTGGAGAGATCGTATTCGGGCTGGGCAAAAACCAGCGAAGCGCTCAGGCCACAGCCTAAAATGAGAAGTTTTGTGCAATGCATCATGATTTTCAATTCAGCAAACCGCGTGCCACCGGGGTGCACCGCAAGCAGCGGCAGACCCCGGATTGCTGCGGTCAACGGCCTCCCAGAGCAGCGATCCGCTCTTCAAGCGGCGGGTGGGTCGAGAACAGCGCCATCCAGCCTTTGCTGCCGCCAGCGATACCGGAAGCCGCCATGCTCTGCGGCAACGACTCGGTATGCAGGCCACCGAGACGACGCAAGGCGTTCTGCATCGGAATCGGCGAACGCATCAACTGCGCCGCACCCGCGTCGGCGCGGAATTCACGCTGGCGCGAGAACCAGGCGACGACCATGCTGGCCAGAATGCCGAAGACGACCTCGCAGACCATGCTGGTCACCATGTAGCCAATACCGGGGCCGGTGTTTTCCTGATCGCCCTTGCGCAGGAAGCTATCAACCAGATAACCGACAACGCGTGACAGGAAGACGACGAACGTATTGACCACGCCCTGAATCAGGGTCAACGTCACCATGTCACCATTGGCAATGTGCGCCACCTCGTGGGCAAGTACTGCTTCCGCCTCTTCACGCGTCATGCTCTGCAACAGGCCGGTCGACACTGCGACCAGTGAGCTGTTTTTGGTGGCGCCGGTGGCAAAGGCGTTCGGCTCACCTTCGTAGATCGCCACTTCCGGCATCGGCAGGTTGGCGGCTTTCGCCAGGCGAGCCACCGTATCAACCAGCCAGAACTCGGTCGAACTGGCCGGCGATTCGATGACGCGAGCGCCCGTGCTCCACTTGGCCATGAACTTGGACATCAGCAGCGAAATGAAGGCACCGCCGAACCCGATCACTGCAGCGAAGGCGAGCAGCATGCCGAGATTGAGGCCATTGGCAGTCAGGAAACGATTGACACCGAGCAGGCTGGTAAAGAGACTGAGCACCAGCATGACGGCGAGATTGGTAGCGAGGAAAAGCAGGACGCGTTTCATGGCGGACTCCAGATTTAATATGAAAACGGGGCTATGATACTGCATTGCACAAAACCAAAAAGCCGCAGTCAAATTGATAATTACTTCGGTTTTTTCTGCTTAACACATGACACCACTCAACTATAAGCACCTCCATTACTTCTGGGTTGTAGCCCAGGAAGGCAGCATCACCCGCGCCGCCGAGCGCCTCGGCGTCGCTGTCCAGACAATCAGCGGCCAGCTTTCCCTGCTTGAACGCCAACTCGGCAAGGCACTGTTCAACAGCCAGGGGCGGGGCCTGGTGCTGAGCGAAGCCGGGCGAACTGCGCTGGGTTTCGCCGACCAGATCTTTCAGCTTGGAGATGCATTGGTTGAGGCAGTTCAAACTAGCGACAGCGAATCGACACTCCGCTTGCGCGCCGGCATTTCCGACGGCATTCCCAAGCTGCTCGCCTATCGCCTGCTCTCATCGGTGACCAGCATGCCAGTTGATGTCCGGCTGATTTGCGATGAAGGCGAATTCGAAACCCTGCTCGCCGATCTCGCCCTGCATCGCCTGGATGTCGTGCTGACCGACCGCGCCGCGCCGGTTGGTGGCAACCTGAAGGTATTCAGCAAGCGCCTGGGTGACTTCGAAAACGCTCTTTTTGCCAGTCCGGAACTGGTCGAACGCTATCGCCCAGGCTTTCCGCAGAGCCTGGATGGCGCACCGATGTTGTTGCCAACCCGCCACAACGCGATACGCGGCCGTATCGACCGCTGGCTGGAAAGCACCGGCATTCGTCCGAAGATCGTTGCCGAATTTGAGGACAGCGCCCTGCTCAACACCTTCGGACGTGGCGGGCTAGGCATCTTCCCGTCACCACTCGCCCTGGCCGACCAGATCGCGGCGCAACTCAATGCCCAGGCGCTTGGCCCGATGACCGGCGTCAGCGAACAGATTTACGCCATCTCCAATGAGCGACGCATCCGTCACCCGGCCATTGAAGTCCTCTGCGCCGCCTCGCCTTAAGTCGCTGGCGAGCCGCGGTTATAATTTCCAACCCCCAACGTACCCAAAAGAAAACCACATGTCCCTGTTTCGCCAGCTAATACCTCTCGCCCTGAGCCTGTTTCTCTCCACTCAGGCACTCGCCCAGCAAGCCCCCGTCCCGCCCACTCTGGCCGCCAAATCCTGGCTGCTGCTGGAAATGGGCTCGGGCCAGGTGTTGACCTCGGAAAAACCGGATGAGCGCATCGAACCGGCCTCATTGACCAAGCTGATGACGGCCTATCTGACCTTCGCGGCGCTCCGCCAGAAGACCATCACGCTCGAGCAGTCCTTGCCCGTATCACAAAAAGCCTGGAAAACCGGCGGCTCGAAAATGTTTGTCCGGGTCGATACCCAGGTGCCGGTCGATGATCTGATCAAGGGCATGATTGTCCAGTCCGGCAACGATGCCTGCGTCACGCTGGCCGAAGGAATTGCCGGCAGTGAGGAAAATTTCGCCCAGATGATGAACCGCGAGGCACAGCGCCTCGGCATGAAGAATTCGAGCTTCACGAACTCCACCGGGCTACCCGATCCCAATCTCTACACCACGGCGCACGATCTTTCGCTGCTCGCCGGCGCGCTGATCCGTGACTTCCCTGAGTACTACAAAAAGTATTACTCGATGAAGGAGTTTCGCTACCAGAACATCACCCAGCCCAATCGTAACCGCCTGTTGTTCATCGACCCCAGCCTCGACG
>CAYWNX010000062.1:0-10567 GCA_964459735.1 uncultured Dechloromonas sp.
ATGCAGTGTTAAGTTTACCGCTTCTTTGGGTGGTCCTCGTTTTGGCCGCATTGACCGGCGATGTGACCAACTATTCCATAGGCAAGTGGCTCGGGCCCAAAGTGTTTCAATCGACGAGTTCAAAACTTCTGAACGCCCATCATCTTCACCGAACTCAAGCCTTTTACGAAAAGCACGGTGGCAAAACACTCGTCATCTCGCGCTTCCTGCCGCTGTTTCGCACCTTTGCCCCTTTTGTCGCCGGCATCGGTAGCATGTCCTACGCCAAATTCACCCTGTTCAACCTGATTGGCGCGCTGAGCTGGGTGATTTCGCTCTGTCTGGCCGGTTACTGGCTGGGCAACATTCCGTGGGTCAAGATGAATCTGTCGCTGATCATTATCGGCATTGTCGTTTCCTCGCTGATCCCGATCGGCATTGGTTATGTGAAGAGTAAAGCCGCCTGATGTACTGGCTGGCCATTCCTCTGGCGTTGTCGCTCACGGCCTGTGTGACGAAGCTGGACAAGGCTGGCCGGAGCGATACCACGGTCGACGTCAAATATCTGGCCAAAACCGAGGTTGACCGCATCGCCGATACCAGCCGGGCCGAGGTGATGGGCGGCCTGATGCTGATTGCCGACAAACTCTACAAGCGCAATCCGAAGGAATGGAAGAAAGCCGGCGTGGCCAGCCGCGAGGCGGCGCTGGAACGTTTGACAATGCGCCATTATCGCAGCCTGCCGGAGCTCGGCGGCTTGCGTGAAGGGCCGGCGTCGTCGTTGGCCTTCAGCGAAGCCTATACCGGCGACCGGGTCGCGGCGCTGATGCTCGGCTTGCTGACGATGGCGGATGCCGCTTTTGAACACAAGGCAGAGTTCTATATTCTTGACAGCCTGAACGAACAAAAATTGTTCAACTGCGCCCGCAACATGGAGGTCGCGGTCTGGAAACTGGGCAACGACCGCAATGCGGCCGGTGAGTTGTATTTGCTCTCCAACGAGCTCGATCCGGCCAACCGCAATCTTTCCTTCGAGCGCGAATTCGGCCGCCAGATGGGCCTGCTCGATTTCATGGCCAAGGTCGTTGCCGATCGCAACGGCCGTACCCTTTCACGGCTGACCCACGGTATGGTCAGCTCGATTTTTTTACCGGTGAGTTTTTTGAAATGAAGAATATTGTCATCCTGATTTCCGGCCGCGGCAGCAACATGGAGGCGCTGATCGCCGCCCGTGATGCCGGCAATCTGCCCGTCAACATCGCCGCCGTGATCAGCAACCGGCCGGGCGCGGCCGGGCTGGAAACTGCCGCCCGGGCCGGCATCGTCACCCATTACGTCGACCACAAGGGCTTTGCCGGGCGCGATGCCTTTGACGCGGCACTGGCCGAATGCATCGATGGCTTTGCGCCTGATCTGGTCGTCCTCGCCGGCTTCATGCGTATCCTGACCGATGGCTTTGTCAGCCACTACGCCGGCCGCCTGATGAATATTCACCCGTCGCTGCTGCCGTCCTTCCCCGGCCTCCACACGCACCAGCGCGCCCTCGAAGAAGGCGTGCGCATACACGGCTGCACGGTGCATTTCGTCACCCCGACGCTGGACCATGGTCCGGTGATCATCCAGGCCGCCGTGCCGGTGCTCGACGGCGACGATGAAGCCAGCTTGGCCGCCCGCATCCTGGTGCAGGAACACCAGATCTACCCGCAAGCCGTACGCTGGTTTGCCGAAGACAAGCTGCAACTCGCCGGCGGGCGAGTCCGGCTGACGGCCGAACTGGCCGATAATGCGGTGCTGATCTCGCCGCAATTTGCCTGATTTGCCATGCCGATAGCGCTATTTGCAGCGCTGGCCGGTTCGCTGGTCATTCATCTGGTCGGGCTGTTCGGCACAGATGTCGAACTCTTCGGCGACGATCCGGAGCCGCAACCCTTGCAGGCGGAAATCCGGCTGCTGCCACCGGCGCCGCCGGTGGCCGAAACCCCGCCGGTCGTTAAACCGGCACCGAGCAAACCGGCCAAACCGAGGAAAGTGCCGGCGCATGCCCGGGCCAAGCCGGCCCCGGTTATTGCTTCCCCGGTGCCGGAGGTGACACCGGAAACTGTCTCGGAAAATGTTCCGGAGACCGCTGCTGAAATTACCCCGGATTCGCCGTCGACCGTAGCCGATGCCGCGCCTGCACCCATCCCGCCGCCAGCCAAGGCCATCCTCCCGAGCAACGGCGTTATCCGTTTCGCCATCATCAAGGAGTCGCTCGGCCTGCAGGTCGGCCGCGCCGAGCACCGCTGGGAATTTCGCGAAGACGGCAGCTACCGGCTGACCGGCATCACCGAAACCAGCGGTCTGGCCGCCTTGGTCAAGCCGGTGCGGCTGCAAGTGGAAAGTAGCGGTCGTCTGGTCGCCGGCGGCTTGCAGCCGGAAACCTTGCGCACCTTGAAAAACGGCAAGGCGACCAATGAAAATGCCGATTTTTCCTGGTCGACCGCAGAAGTTACCCTTGCCCGCGACGGCAGCGTGCGGCCGATTGCCCGGGGTACGCAGGACATCCTGTCGCTCAATTATCAGCTTGCCTACCTCGGCCAACTGGCCGATGGCACCTCGATCGGCGTTGTTACCGGCAAGAAATACGAGCGCTATGCCCTTGATTCCATGGGTGAGGAAGAAATCGAGACGCCGGCCGGCCATTTTCGCACCCTGCACCTGCGGGCGATGACCGATAGCGTCACGGAAATCTGGATCGCGCTCGATCGGGGGCGCTTGCCGGTTAAAATTCGATTTACGGATAAAAAGGGCGAAAGCTTCGAGCAGGTCGCCACTGAAATAGGAATGCCATGAAAGCTCGCTTCACCCCCTCGCTCTTTGCCCACGCCGAAGCTGTTTTGAACCAGTTGCTGCGCTTCGACTATCCGGCCGATGCCGTGGTTTCCCACTATTTCCGCGATAACCGCGAACTCGGCCACGCCGACCGGGCTTTCGTTGCCGAAACCGTCTTTGCCGTGCTGCGGCGCGGTCGCAGTCTGGAAGCGCGCTGCGCCGGCCAGTTGTCGGATCGCCGTCTGCTGCTGGCAGCACTTGCCGTGACCCGCAACTGGACACAGCGCGAACTGGCTCCGGTGCTCAAGGCCAGCGAGGAAGAATGGCTGGCTGCCGCCAAGTCGATGTCGGATGCCGAGTTTGCATTGGCGGTGCGTTGTGATCTGCCGGATTGGTTGTACAAAGCGCTGGAAGCGCAATTCGGCGCCGAAGAAGTAGTCAAGCTGGCGCAGGGATTGAATCAGCCGGCGCCGCTCGATCTGCGGGTCAATACCGTCAAGACCAATCGCGATGCCGTCATCGCCCAGTTTGCCGCCGAGGATATTGTTGCAGTACCCGGCCCGCTGTCGCCCACCGCCGTTCGCTTGCGCGGCAAACCGGCGCTGGCCAAGCACCCGCTGTTTCTCTCCGGCGCGTTCGAGGTACAGGACGAAGGCAGTCAGCTGCTCGGCTATCTGCTCGACCCGAAGCGTGGCGAAATGGTCGTCGACTTCTGCGCCGGTGCCGGCGGTAAAACCCTGCTGCTCGGCGCCCTGATGAAGAACACCGGCCGCCTTTACGCCTACGATGTTTCCGACAAGCGCCTCGCCCGCCTGAAGCCGCGTCTGGCCCGTTCCGGACTCTCCAACGTGCATCCGGCCCGCATCGAGCATGAACGCGACACCAAGATCAAACGTCTGGCCGGCAAGGTCGACCGCGTGCTGGTCGATGCACCGTGTTCCGGCCTTGGCACCCTGCGCCGGAATCCGGATCTGAAATGGCGGCAGAGCGAAGCCTCGGTGGCCGAACTGACCCTCAAGCAGGCCGCCATTCTCGATGCCGCCGCCAAAATGGTGCGCCCCGGCGGCCGCGTGGTTTATGCCACCTGCAGCCTGTTGGCCGCCGAAAACGACGCGATCATCGAGGCCTTCCTCGCCTCCCATCCCGATTTCACCTTGACCCCGGCTTCAACCGTGCTGGCCCGGCATGGCATCGAAATGGCCGGCGACACCCTGCGCCTGCTGCCCCATCTGCACAATACCGATGGCTTCTTTGCAGCAGTGCTGGATAAAAAGGCATGAGTCAGAAAAGCCCGGCGCTGAAACTGATCCATGACCTGTGGGCGGACGTTAACGAGCCCAATTTCATTTGGCAGGTCGGCACGCTGGTCGTTTGTCTCGTGCTGGCTTCCCTGGTCGCCCGCTGGTGGCGGGCGAGGCACGAAGAAGGGGTGGGGCGGCTGAGCGATGCCAGTTTCCGCCTGGCTTTTCCGCTCACCGGCATGGTGCTGGTCGGCATTGCGCTGCTGGTCTGGCAGAACTTCATCCCGGTCAATCTGTTCCGTCTGGCCATGCCGCTGCTCGGCTCACTGGCGCTGGTGCGCATCGTTGTTTTCGTGCTGCGCCAGGCCTTTCCGACCGCTGCCTGGCTGACGACGTGGGAGCGCATCATCGCCGCCATGGTCTGGGGCTGGCTGGCGCTTTACATCACTGATCTGGCACCTTACGTGATTGATACCCTGGAGAGGGTTGAATTCAAGGTTGGCAAGCAGAGCGTCGATTTGTGGATGATTCTGCACGGCATGGTGACCGTCTTCCTGACTGTGGTTTTTGCGTTGTGGATTGCCGGCATCATCGAAGCCCGGCTGATGCGCTTTGAAACGCTGGATTCCAGCCTGCGCATGGTTGGCGTGCGGGTTGCCAAGTCGCTGTTGACGGTGATTGCGATTGTCGCCAGCTTGTCGATGGTCGGTATCGACATGACAGCGCTCTCGGTCTTTACCGGTGCGCTCGGTGTCGGCCTTGGCTTTGGTTTGAAGAATATTGCCAGCAACTACATTTCGGGTTTCATCATTCTGCTCGACCGCTCGATCCGTCTCGGCAACGTCATTCAGGTTGGTGCCGACGGCGGCATGGTGACGCAGATCACCACCCGCTATACGGTGCTGCGCCATCCCGGCGGTACCGAATTCATCGTGCCGAATGACTCACTGATCTCGGGCGTCGTGCAGAACCAGACTTACTCGGATAGCCGCCTGCGTCTGGCGACGACGGTCGGGGTCGCCTATAACTGCGATCTCGATCTGGCAATGCGCCTGATGATCGAAGCGGCTACCGCGCAGCCCCGTGTGCTGAACGATCCCGGGCCCAAGGTTTTTCTCACCCTGTTTGCCGATAGCAGCATCAATCTTGAACTCGGTTTCTGGATCGCCGACCCGGAAGAAGGGCGCGGCAATATCGTCTCCGAGATCAATATCGCCATCTGGCGCGCTTTCCGGGAAAATGGTGTCGAGATTCCATTTCCGCAGCGCGACGTGCGCATTGTCCACGAAAAATCGGCGGATTAACCCGGTTTTCCGGGTCTCCGCCGATTGGTGTTTGACCGCCTGACGCCGTTTCCTCTCCGGAAAACCCTGCCTTAACGGGGCGGCGCCAGCGGGAGATGGGACTCCTTCAGGTCAGCATCATGCGCCGCTCGAAAGCGCGTTCAGCCCGCTCCTTGCGTTCTTTGGCGATGGACCGGGCGACGTGAAGGATGCGCTGCCCGAGTTTGTCCAGCTTGAAAAATTTCCTCGCCTTGTTCCTGGTTTTTTGCATGACTTTCTCCTTGGTGGGATACAGGAAAACCCACTTTAGCGAGGCCGGACAAGGTCGTCTGTTTTACTTCCTTGTTTTCTTTGTAACTGTTTTTGACGGCGATTTGCCTTTTGTTGGGCGCCTTTGCGGGGTGGCCAGCGGCGCATTTGACGGAAAATAAAAAATGGCGGGGTATGGCAGTTTGCAGAGGTCTTTCACACTACATTCATGCGACAAACAAGATTGGGTCCTGGCAAAAACTCAGAACGTAATGCCGGCAGTGAGGAATTTTTCCAGTTGATCTACCGGCAGCGGGCGGCTGAAGTGGAAGCCCTGCATTTCGTCACAGCCCAGGCCAGAAAGTGCGTTGAGCTGGGTAACGTTCTCGACCCCTTCGGCCAGCACGCCCAGCCCAAAACTGCGGGCGAGGCCCATGATCGCGTGAACAATCCCGCTGGAACCGTGGGTGGCGCAGATGTCGCGAATGAACGACTGATCGATCTTGATGCTGTTCACCGAAAAACGGCGCAGATAATTCAGTGAGGAAAAACGGGTGCCGAAATCGTCAATCGAGATGCGTATGCCGGCGCGCCGAAGCTGCCGTACTTTGGCAATCACCGCTTCAGCATCTTTCATCAAGAGACTTTCGGTGATTTCAATTTCAAGCAACTCCGGTGGCAGCCCATGAGCGCCGAGCGGGGTAGTAATACGCTCGAACAGGTCGCTTCGTTCAAATTCCCGTGGAGACAGATTGATGCCAAGCCGCAGCTTGGTGAAGCCCATACCGCGCAGTTTTGCCAGTTGAGCGCAACCCGCCCCGAGAACCCAGTCACTGAGCTGAACGATCATGCCGGTTTCTTCGGCAAGGGGAATAAATGAATCCGGGTTGATCATTCCCTGGGTTGGATGATTCCAGCGAATCAGCGCTTCAAGGCCGACGACGCAACGTTTCGAGAGGCTGATCTGTGGCTGATAATACAGTTCGAACTGCTCCCCCTGCTTGAGTGCCTGACGCAGGTCGTTTTCGAGCGAGAGGCGCTCAACGTGCGTCGTATTCATCGACGAGGTGAACTCAAGATAACCGTTCTTGCCTTGCGATTTTGTCTGATACATCGCCAGGTCGGCATTGCGAATCAACTCTTCCGGGGTCTCGCCATCTTCCGGATAGATGGCAATACCGATGCTGACTGTGGCAATATAATCCTTGTCTGCCACGGTAAACGGTTGCTTGAGTTCGGACAGCATTTTCCGGGCGATCATGGTGACATCTTCGGCATTGCTGATGTCGGGCAGCAGTACCGTGAATTCATCGCCGCCCTGACGTGCCAGCGTATCGCCGGAGCGCAGGCAGTTGCGGGTTCTCTGGGCAAATTCCTTGAGCAGCTTGTCACCTTCGGGATGGCCGTAGGTGTCGTTGATCAACTTGAAACGATCGATGTCGAGAAACATCACACCGACCCGCTGATTGCGTCGCTTGGCCTGGGGCAGTGCCAATTCAAGTCGATCCATGAAAAGCGTGCGGTTGGGCAGGCCAGTCAGCAGGTCGTGAAAGGCCTGAAAGTTGATGGTTTCTTCAGCCCGCTTGCGCTCCGTGATGTCGCGCGCAAAACCGGAGGTGCCTAGGAAATGCTGCTGCGAAATGTCCTTTTCCGGCATGTAAATGCCTTGCGAACTCAAGATTGCAACCACCATCCGATTGTCGAAATGCTGAACGCCGTTTTGCTTGTTGATCAGCCTGACTTCGAAATTGGTTGTGGCGCGTTCGCCGATACGCCGTTCATTGAATGCGTAACGTGCCTGCTCGATATCATCCTCATGGACAATCAGTGAATAGTGTTGCCCGAGCAGCTCTTCGCGACGGTAGCCAAGCAGTGACTCGACCCGGCTATTGACGAAAATGAAACGGCCATTATCGTCAAGCGTGTAGATCAGGTCGGGTGACTGTTCGACCAGAAAACGGTGTAAACGCTCGGACTGCTCAAGGGTCGCCGTCATCACCGCATGCTCCTGCTCCAGGCGGTGGCGGCGCAATGCACGGTCGACGCTCTGGATCAGATCATTGGGGTCGCTATGTTTACGAATGAACTCGAAGGCGCCCTGACGCAAGGCGTGAATCGCCGAGTCGATGGACTCATTGGCACTGAATACGACAACGGAGGTCGATATCCCGTTGCGCGACAGCCAGGCCATGATTTCAGCACCATCGATATCCGGCAACTTGAGGTCGAGGACAACAACGTCAATATCGCGACGATCGAGGCGCAAAATGGCTTCCCGGCCGGTGCTGCACTCCTCGATAATCCGGCCAGCTCCGGCCAGCAATTCGCGATAGGCGCTACGGTAGCGCGGCTCGTCATCCACAATCAGGATGTGCTGGCTGTGTGCCGTTCTCGCAACACGAGTCAGAGTATCGATACCGGAAGCGACGTTCATTTTGCATCCATTTCTGAGAGCAGGCCGAGAGCCGGTTCGGTCGATTTAGCCGAAGCAACGAATTTTGGTAAGAGCAGTGCGATGCTTGTCCCCTTGCCCGCCTGACTGCGGCAGGTAACCGAAATTCCCTGGCGGCCGGCCAGTTCTCCGACTATCGACAAGCCCATGCCGCGCTTGCCGGAGTATGCGACATCCGGCGCGCGGTGGATTGATCGCATGGCAGCTTCGGACATACCGGGCCCATTGTCATCGAGACGAACCTGAATGTAGGCACTACCGTTGTGAACGATGTGATCGGTCAGCAGAATTCTGATTTGCTGCCCCCGACTCAGCGCCTCGGAGGCATTTTTCCAGAGATTGAGCAAAATTTGCTTGAGGCTGTTTCGCTCGCAAAGAACACGGAGCGGCCCGGCTGGCTGGCTGAACTCGACCCGGATGCCCTTCGCTTCAAACAAGGGGTCGCGGTAGAGCAGCAGCAGCTCACTCACCAGGTCACCGACATCCTGACCATGTGCAACCGGCTGTTCTTTGGGAATTTCGCTCATGCGTCCGACAATATTGGCGACGCGATCAATCTCTTCGGTCAGGATTTCCAGTTCCTGCCGCACTTCGGTTCCTTCGGGCAATTTTCGATCGAGAATCTTCAGGTAGCTTCTGATAATACCCAGTGGATTGCCCGCTTCATGAACGATGCGGCGTGCCCGGGTGGAAAACAGGGTGGATGCTTCGTGTTCTGCATTTGCCCGATAGGTTCGTGCTTCCTGCAAGGTTTCCAGGCTGATTGCAGCAATTCTTCCGAAGTTCATCAGCCACGGGAGGCGGCGGGAAAGTCGTGTCTGCTGGGCCTGGCTGAAGCCGCAAATCATTACTCCGGAGACGCGCTTGCGGGCAATCATCGGAATACAAAGCAGGCCGGGGCTGCCAAAGGCGCGTGCAAACTGGATGTCGATCAGTGAAACTTGCGGCACTTCCCCTCCGGTGAATGAACTGCAGATTTCGCGGCGTACGGCGGCGGATGCCACCAGGGAGTTGTTGCCTGCAAACGGGATATCCACCTGGCGAAAAATGGCTGGCTGACCCCCAATCGAGGCGCCCGAGAGTTTATTCTCATCTTGATTGCACAGCAGGAAGGCCACACGGTTAAGGTCGAAGAGGATTCTGGCGGATTCGCGCAGTGAAAGGAGAACCTCGGCATCACTTTCGAGGGCAAACAGATCCTGTTGTAGCGGCTGCAACAGCGCCATGCCACCGATCATTGCCGAGAGCTCGCCTTCTGCGTCGATCTCCGGTATTTCCTGTTGCGGGGTGACCTTCAGTTTTGCCCAGACGTGGATATTAACCAGTTTGTCGGGCGTTGCCTGGCCAAGCGCTTCGGCGATCTGGCGGGTTCGTGTTTCTGCCTGATCACGCAGAGTGGTAAGGCTTTGCTTGCTGGCGAAGCCAAACAAAAACTGATGTTGGGTGTCATGTTCCGGCGAAATTTCGTCCGTGGATACCAAGGCATGAGCCATCCAGACCAGTTTGGGCAGCGTGCCTGCGGTAGTGATTTGTTCCAGCGTGGCATGGTGAAACAGGATTCCGTCAGCAAAGGTCGAGTCCAGGTGCCATTTGTCGGCCAGCCAAGTTCCAATTTCCCCGTGATGGGCGCCAAAACGGGCAGTTTCCATCGATTGCAATGATCGCTCATCCGGAAGGTTTGCCAGTAGTTCCGCATAAGGCTCGCCGAGAGCCGAGAGCAGGATCAATTCACCAACGTCGTGCAACAGGCCGCCCAGATAGGCTTCGTCCGGATGTGCGTAACCTGTCGAAACCGCGAGACTACGGGAGAGTTCGGCGACCAGCAGGGAGTGAGACCAGAATCCGGACAGGTCGTTTGCCGAAATGCCTGTCCGCCGGTCAAAAAGGCTCTGAATCGAGAGGCAGGTGGCAATCGAGCGGACCAGACGCGTGCCAAGCGCGGTGAGGCAGTTGTCAAGGCTGTGCAATTCGGCACCGCGTCTCAGGGCAGGGGAGTTGGCGACGCTCAGAATGCGGGTCGCCAAGCCAGCGTCCTGTCCGACGAGTCTGGCTAGCTCACCTGTCGTTGAGCCTTCATCGTCGACCATTTGCATCAAGCGCAGAAGCAACTGCGGTGGTGATGGCACCCGGCCGGACTCAATGGCATCAACGATGGGTTCGGGGAGCTTATGCATGGCCGCCCGGGAAAACGGTCAGCTTTTGATCGGAGGCTGAATTTTCACGCAGCGGGTGGCTGATTTGCCGGCGCGATCCAGCATGCCGGTGATTTAGCCAAGTCAGCTTCAGTTGAAACATAACTCCCCGTTTTTTCTTTGGAAATGCGTGACGCGCCTGCTAAAAGCAAAGCGACCAAAGCAATCTTTGAAAACATCATACTATGCAGAGTTGATTGCTTCAATGACTTAAGTGATAGGTCCTTGGCATTTTCTACCCACTATTTAGCCTTGAAAATTAAGCGAAAACAGCGAATGCCACCCTTGTTCGAGAGCAATGGAATCAACCCTGTTCTTCGTTTCTCAAGGCTATGAGGCGGTCTTCGCGGATGAGGCGAC
>CAYWNX010000063.1:0-10468 GCA_964459735.1 uncultured Dechloromonas sp.
CAGCACGGCACGGCGATCATTTCTGCCGCTGCCATGCTGAACGGCCTGAAGGTCGTCGGCAAGAAAATCGACGAAATCCAGGTGGTTTGTTCCGGTGCCGGCGCTGCTGCTATTTCCTGTCTCAACCTGTGGTGCGATCTCGGCGTCAAGCGCGAGAACATAACCGTTTGTGACTCCAAAGGGGTCATCTATGTCGGCCGCCCCGGCAGCATGGACGAAACCAAGGCGCGCTACGCCCGCGAAACGAGCAATCGCACGCTGGGCGATGCGATGGTGGGCGCTGACGTCTTCCTCGGCCTCTCCGCCGCTGGCGTGCTGAAGCCGGAAATGGTCGCGAGCATGGGCGAAAAGCCGATGGTTTTCGCGCTCGCCAACCCGACGCCGGAAATTATGCCGGAACTGGCCAAGGCGGTACGTCCGGATGTGATCATCGCGACCGGTCGTTCCGACTATGTGAACCAGGTTAACAACGTTCTTTGCTTCCCTTTCATTTTCCGCGGCGCGCTCGATGTCGGCGCCACCCGGATCACCGAAGAAATGAAAATGGCCAGCGTACGCGCCATTGCCGAACTGGCTGAAGCCGAAGTGACCGATGAAGTCGCCATGGCTTATCCCGGCCACGAGCTTACCTTCGGCCCGGAATACCTGATTCCCAAGCCGTTCGACCCGCGCCTGATCGTCAAGATCGCGCCGGCTGTGGCTCAGGCAGCCATGGATTCAGGCGTCGCAACACGGCCGATCACGAATTTTGATGCCTACCGCGCCAAACTTTCCGAGTTCGTTTATCACACCGGTATCGGCATGCGCGCCATTTTCCAAGCGGCTCGCCAGGCCCAGGGCAAGCGCATTATTTTTGCTGAAGGTGAAGACGAGCGCGTGCTGCGTGCGGCCCAGGTCGTCATCGAAGAAAAGTTTGCCCGCCCGATTCTGGTCGGCCGGCCGGGCGTGATCGAGCATCGTCTGGAAAAAGCCAAGCTGCGCATCAAGCCGGGTGTCGATTTCGATATCGTCAATCCGGAATCGGACGAGCGCTATCGCGAGTGCTGGACGGCATACCACAAGCTGATGTCGCGCCGTGGCGTGACGCCAGCCATCGCCAAGGAGGCCATGCGTCGCAAGCCGACGCTGATCGGCGCCATGCTGTTGAAGCTGGGTTACGCCGATGGCCTGATCTGCGGCATGACCGGACAGTTCAGTCACCACCTCGGGGTGATCGATCATGTGATTGGCAAGCGTCAGGGGGTTAACACGCTGGCTGCGATGAATTACCTGATGTTGCCGGCACGTTCGCTGTTTATCTGCGATACGCATGTCAACGAGAATCCAAGTGCCGAGGAAATTGCCGAAATGACGCTGATGGCTGCCGAGCAGGTCAAGCGTTTTGGCGTGCATCCGAAAGTCGGTTTGCTGTCGCATTCCAATTTCGGCTCAAGCGCTTCCGAGTCCGCCCGGAAAATGAGTCGCGCCTCCGCTCTGGTCTCGGCAATGTCCTGCGGTGAACTGGAAATTGACGGCGAAATGCATGGCGATTCGGCATTGTCCGAGGATATTCGTCGCGAAGCGAATCCGGAATCGCCACTCAAGGGCGAGGCCAACCTGTTGGTGATGCCGAACATCGACGCCGCCAGCATTGCCTACAACCTGTTGAAAATGACCGGTGGCGAAGGTGTGACAATTGGCCCAATTCTGCTTGGTACGGCTCGTCCTGTACACGTACTGACTGCAACGGCGACTGTGCGCCGTCTGGTCAACATGACGGCACTGGCCGTTGTGGAGTCGATGGAGCGCTAATCCGTCTTTCCCGAACCCGGTGTATTGGCGCTGGGTTCGGGATCAGCTTCGACAGCCGGCCGTCTCCTGAAAATGGATGGCCGGCTTTTTGTTGTCGGGAAATTGGCTAGATTTTGGCGTCGACCGTAGCAATGGGTCGTTACGAAGCCACTGGCAGGGAGTCAGCTCGCCAGCGCCGCAAGCAATTTGCCGTGTATGCCGCCAAAACCGCCATTGCTCATGACCAGAATATGGTCGCCGGGCTTTGCGAGGGCAACGATTTTGCCGACCAGTTGTTCCAGATTGTCCGCAACGACTGCCCGCTCCCCCATTGGCGCCAGCGCATCGCGGGCATCCCAGCCCAGATTGGCGGCATAACAGAAAGCCGCATCGACTTCACGCAGGCTGTCAGGAAGCTGGCTCTTCATGGCCCCCAGCTTCATGGTATTGGAGCGCGGTTCAAGCACCGCCAGAATGCGGGCCTTGCCGACCTTGCGTCGCAAGCCGGCGACGGTGGTGGCGATGGCGGTCGGATGGTGGGCAAAATCGTCGTACACCGTAACGCCAGCGACTTCGCCCCGTACTTCCATCCGGCGTTTGACGTTGCCAAAGCGGGCCAGCGCTTCCAGCCCCTTGTCGAGCGGCACGCCGACGTGGCGGGCGGCGATCAGTGCGGCGCAGGCGTTGGCCCGGTTGTGCTCGCCGGAAAGTTGCCAGACGGTACGGCCAATTTCGCCCTCGACACCATACAGAATAAGCTCGCCGCTAGCGTCGTCGCCGGTGACCCGATAGCCCGCCGGGTCGTTGAAACGCTCGACCGGCGTCCAGCAACCGCGTTGCAGGACATGTTCCAGACTGGCCTCGGCGGCATTGGAAACAATCAGGCCGGAGGCGGGCAGGGTGCGAACAAGGTGATGAAACTGCGTTTCGATGGCGCCTAGATCGGCGAAGATGTCGGCGTGATCGAATTCCAGATTGTTCAGAACGACGGTCCGTGGTCGGTAATGCACGAATTTTGAGCGCTTGTCGCAGAAGGCAGTGTCGTACTCGTCCGCCTCGATGACGAAGAAAGGCGTTCCGCCCAATCTGGCCGAGACGCCAAAATTCAACGGCACACCGCCGATCAGGAAGCCCGGCTGCATGTTGGCGTCTTCCAGAATCCAGGCCAGCATCGAGGCAGTCGTCGTTTTGCCATGCGTGCCGGCGACGCCGAGCACCCAGCGGCCGTGCAGCACATGCTCGGCCAGCCATTGCGGGCCGGAGATGTAGGGCAAGCCTTTGTCGAGCACGGCTTCAAGCAGCGGATTGCCGCGTGAAATGGCATTGCCGACGACAAAAATATCCGGTTGCAGTGCCAGCTGGCCGAGATCGAAGCCTTCGATCAGTTCGACGCCGGCGGCGCGAAGCTGGTCGCTCATCGGCGGATAAACATTGGCATCGCAGCCAGTTACCTTGTGGCCGCAGGCAATCGCCAGTTGGGCGACGCCGCCCATGAAGGTGCCGCAGATTCCCAGAATATGAATGTGCATGTCACATAGACCCGTTAGAATGGGGGCGATTCTACCCTGATCGAGCCGCCATGCCCCGTCATGAAAGCCAGCGCCCGGGCGCAAGTAACCGGGCCAGTATCGCCAGCGCCGCCGCCCGCCTGATGGCGGAGGATGGTATTACCGACTATCACCAAGCCAAACGCAAGGCGGCCCGGCAGCTCGGCTTGCCTGAACACACCGCTTTTCCCCATAACGCCGAAGTTGAGGCTGAATTGCGGGTTTATCGCAGCCTGTATCAGGAAGAAGGTCATGCCGAGCTGATTGCAGCCATGCGCCACACGGCGCTGGAATTGCTAGATTTGCTGGCGGAGTTCCACCCTTACCTGACCGGCTCCGTGCTCGACGGCACGGCCAGTGAGCATTCGAAGATCGATATCCTGTTATTTGCCGATAGCGCCAAGGAGATCGAGATCTTTCTTCTGAACCGTGGCATTGATGTCCGGCATGTCGAATCGCGCAACGAACGCGTCGAAGCGGTGCTGCTTATCCAGACCGATACGGTCGACGCCAATCTGGTTATTTTGTCCCGGCAGCAGGAAAGGGTGAGCCTGAAACACCGTGACGGTCGTCCGCGCGAGCGTATCCGGGCTGATGCCCTGCGCACCCTGCTTACGGAATAGGCTAGACAAAATGCGTCTAATTGCGGCAAACTTGCAGCTATGACGAAGCGAAAATCAGCTTCCAAGCCGGTCGAGAAAGCCCGCATCCTGGTGATGCATGGGCCAAATCTGAACCTGCTTGGTACCCGAGAACCTGAACATTACGGTCGAGTCACCCTGACCGACATCAATGTTGGGCTGGCCCGTCTGGCCGAAGCTGCCGGGGTTGAGCTCGATGCATTTCAGAGCAATCACGAAGGAGCCCTGATCGAGCGCATTCATGCGGCTCGCGAGCAGGGCGTGCGCGCCATCATCATCAATCCGGCCGCCTATACCCACACCAGTGTTGCTTTGCGCGATGCTTTGGCGGCAGTGGCGATTCCGTTTGTCGAAGTGCATCTCTCCAATGTGCATGCCCGGGAGCCTTTCCGGCATCACTCCTATTTTTCCGATCTGGCTATTGGTGTCATTTGTGGCCTTGGTCATCAGGGCTACATGCTGGCTCTGGAATACCTGCTTAATAAACTCAATATCGAATAGTCCGGCTTTGGCCGGCTTTTTGCGTCCACGCGGCGCAATACAGAAGGGAGTCATCCATGGATCTGCGTAAACTCAAGAAACTTATCGACCTCGTTCAGGAATCCGGCATTTCGGAGCTGGAAGTCACCGAGGGCGAAGAAAAAGTACGGATCGTCAAGCATTACGGTTCGGTCGCTGCGGCGCCGATGCAGCAATACGTCCTGCCCGCTACTGCGCCGGTAGTTTCGTCGGTCGATCTGGATGACGAAGACGAGATGGTGGAAGGCCATGTCGTCAAATCGCCGATGGTCGGCACCTTCTATCGTTCCCCGTCGCCGGGTGCCGAGGCTTTTGTTCAGATCGGTCAGACGGTCAAACAGGGCGAAACAATCGGCATTATCGAAGCGATGAAGTTGCTCAACGAGATCGAGGCCGATGCTTCCGGCGTCATCAAGGCCATCCTGCTCGACAATGGTGAGCCGGTCGAGTTTGGCGAGCCGCTGTTTGTAATCGGCTGAATCCGTCATGATGTTTGAGAAAATCCTAATCGCCAACCGGGGCGAGATTGCGCTGCGTATTCAGCGTGCCTGTCGCGAACTCGGCGTCAAGACTGTAGTGGTTCATTCCGAGGCTGATCGTGAGGCGAAATACGTCAAACTCGCCGACGAGTCGGTTTGTATCGGTCCCGCGCCTTCCTCGCTGAGTTACCTAAACGTTCCGGCGATCATTTCGGCCGCAGAAGTCACCGATGCCCAGGCGATTCACCCGGGTTACGGCTTTCTCTCGGAAAATGCCGACTTTGCCGAGCGTGTCGAAACCTCCGGCTTCGTTTTTATTGGTCCGCGCGCCGAAACCATCCGCCTGATGGGCGACAAAGTGTCTGCCAAGGCGGCGATGAAGGAAGCAGGTGTGCCCTGCGTGCCGGGTTCTGAAGGTGCCTTGCCGGAAGACCCGAAGGAGATCGTCCGGATTGCCCGCGCTGTCGGTTACCCGGTCATCATTAAGGCGGCTGGCGGTGGCGGCGGTCGCGGCATGCGCGTTGTGCATACCGAGGCAGCACTGGTCAATGCCGTACAGTTGACTCGTCAGGAGGCAGGCAGCTTCTTCAATAATCCTGCGGTGTACATGGAAAAATACCTGGAAAGCCCACGTCACGTGGAAATCCAGGTGTTGGCCGACGAGTTCAAGAATGCGGTTTACCTCGGCGAGCGCGATTGCTCCATGCAACGTCGCCATCAAAAAGTAATCGAGGAGGCGCCGGCGCCACATATTCCGGCCCGCCTGATCAGTCGCATCGGCGAGCGTTGCGCTGAAGCCTGTCGCAAGATTGGCTATCGCGGCGCCGGCACTTTCGAATTCCTTTACGAAAATGGCGAGTTCTATTTCATTGAGATGAACACCCGCGTTCAGGTTGAGCATCCGGTTACCGAGATGATTACCGGTGTAGATATCGTTCAGGAGCAGATTCGTGTCGCCGCCGGCGAAAAATTGCGCTATCGCCAAAAGGATATCGCCTTCCGCGGCCACGCCATTGAATGCCGCATTAACGCTGAAGATCCCTTCACGTTCGTGCCATGTCCCGGCAAGATCGAGTTTTATCACCCGCCTGGCGGTCCCGGCATCCGGGTTGATTCGCACATTTATCAGGGCTATACCGTGCCGTCGCATTACGACTCGATGGTCGCCAAGGTGATTTCCTATGGCGATACCCGCGAGCAGGCCATTCGTCGCATGCGGATCGCGCTTTCTGAAATGAGCATTCAGGGCATCAAGACCAACATTCCGCTGCACCAGGAATTGATGCTCGACGCCCGCTTTATCGAAGGCGGTACCAATATTCATTACCTTGAACAAAAACTCGCCGATCAGGGCGAAGTGAAGAAGTAGGCAATGGGCTGGTTAAGTGTCAGTTTTCTGACCGATGCTTCGCGCGCCGATCCGCTGTGCGATGCCTTGATGGAGGCTGGCGCACTGTCAGCTTCGATCGAGGATGCAGATGCCGGTACGCCGGATGAGCGGCCGCAGTTCGGTGAGCCGGGCTCGGTCAACTCGCCGGGTTGGGATCATTCGCGTGTCGTCGCCTTGCTGGAGGCGGATGCCGATGTCGCGGCGCTGCTGGCCGAGGCGTCGGCCGCCATCGGGCTGAGCGAGCCGCTGAAGTATTCGGTGGAAGCCATCGCCGATCAGAACTGGGTGCAACTGACCCAGTCCCAGTTCGACCCGATTCGTGTTTCCGAACGCCTGTGGATCGTGCCGTCCTGGCACGAGTCGCCCGACCCGGCCGCCATCAACCTGATTCTCGATCCCGGCATGGCCTTTGGTACTGGTTCGCATCCAACCACCCGGCTCTGTCTGGAATGGCTGGAGCGCAATGTTTCGCCGGCCTGCACCGTGCTCGACTATGGGTGCGGCTCGGGGATTCTGGCCATTGCCGCGGCCCGTCTCGGGGCCGGTCGAGTCGCCGGCGTCGATATCGACCCGCAGGCGGTGGAATCGGCTCGGGCCAATGCCGAGCGCAATGAGGTGACGGCACTGTTTGCCGATTCGGCCGAGCCGGTAGCCGGCGAGTATGATCTTGTCGTGGCCAACATTCTCTCCAATCCGCTGCGTGTCTTGGCCCCCGCCATCTGTGCGCATGTGCGTTCGGGGGGGCGTCTGGCACTTTCCGGCATTCTGCGTGAGCAAGCCGAAGAGATCGTCACCATTTATGCCCAGTGGTTGCCAATGCAGGTGGCCGATACGCGTGAAGACTGGGTCTGCCTGAGCGGAGTCAAACCCTGATGCGGACACGCTGCCCGGTTTGCAGCACGGTTTTCCGTGTTACCTCCGAGCAGCTACGCCTTAAGGCAGGCAAGGTCCGCTGTGGCCATTGCCAGGCAGTTTTCAATGCTTTCGAAGAGTTTCTGCCGGATACGCCAACGGTCGAGGAGGTTTTGACACCTGCTGAAATTGATCGGGCAGAGTCGACGTCAGAGGACTTTTCGGCATTGCCGGCATCCTCCATGGTTGAGCCGGAATATTCAGCACCAGTTGAGGAAGAGCCGGAATCAGCAATTCCGGAATTCCAGCCGGAGGTAATTGCCGAAGCCGAGCTTGCTGAAGCTGTTGCGGCAGAGGTCGATTCGCTTCCGGAAAAACCGCCGGAGGCGCTATCCGAGAAGCCGGTGCTGTCGCCAGAGGCGCCAATGCCCGCCGAAGAGCAAGCCGAGTCGCCTTCACCAAGACTTGAAACTCCTGAAGAATCGACCTCGGCGGCCCGTGAAGCCGGGTTGGTTGCGGCTCGTGAACTGACTGATGCGCCGGGCTACAACCGTTGGGCAGCGGGAACGTTGGCAGGTAGTGGTCCAGGCGGTTTCGAGGGCGATACGCTGCACCGTGCGGTCTGGCCCTTCGTGCTTGCTGCCTTGCTGCTGACTGTCGTCCTGCTTGGCCAGTTGTTTTACCATTTTCGTACTAATCTGGTACAGCGCTGGCCAGCTGCGGCGCCTATTTTCGAGTTTGTTGCGGTCGACGTCCCTTTGCCGCGAAATTCCGAACTGGTCGCCATCGAAACCTCCGATCTGCAATCCGACAATACACGTGGGCTGTTCGTTTTGCAGGCGATACTGCATAACCGCGCCAGCTATGCCCAAGCCTGGCCGGCCCTTGAACTGACCTTGACCGACACCAGTGACACGGTAGTTTCCCGTCGCGTTTTGATGGCTCCGGATTATCTGCCACCGGCGACTGACCCGGCTGCTTTCCCGGCGAATGGCGAAACTGCCGTCAAGCTGTGGATCGAGGCCAAGAATATCGGTGCCGCCGGTTACCGACTTTACGTTTTCTATCCCTAAGCTCCTATGACAATCCTAATCTGCGGCTCGCTCGCCTTCGACAACATCATGGTCTTTCCGGACCGCTTCAAGAATCACATCCTGCCGGAACAGATTCACATCCTGAACGTTGCCTTTCTGGTGCCGGAACTGCGCCGCGAATATGGCGGTTGTGCCGGCAACATCGCCTACAACCTGATGCTGCTCGGTGGCGAACCGCTGATCATGGCGACGGTGGGCGATGACGCGACACCCTACCTGGATCGTCTCGACAAGCTCGGCCTGCCACGCCCGCATGTTCGCCATGTTGCCGGCAGTTTTACGGCTCAAGCCTTCATTACGACCGATCTCGACGATAACCAGATCACCGCCTTCCACCCCGGCGCCATGAGTTTTTCGCACCTGAACAAGGTTGAGCAGGCGACGACGGCCAAGCTCGGCATCGTCGCGCCGGATGGTCGTGAAGGCATGATGCAGCACGCCCGCGACTTTGCTGCCGCCGGCCTGCCTTTCATTTTCGACCCCGGTCAGGGCTTGCCGATGTTCAGCGGCGATGAACTGCTGGAATTCATGAAACTTGCCGAATACGCCTGTTTCAATGATTACGAAGCCAAGCTGCTTTGTGACCGGACCGGGCGTAGTCTTGATCAACTGGCCGGTGAGGTTAAGGCGCTGATCGTCACCAAGGGTAGCGAGGGTTCGGAAATTCGCGCCAATGGTCAACGCTACGATATCCCCTGCGTTGAGGCAGATGAGGTGCTTGACCCAACCGGTTGTGGCGATGCCTACCGTTCCGGTCTGCTTTATGGCATCGCCAACGGCTTTGATTGGGTCAAGACCGGCCAGTTGGCGGCGGTCATGGGTGCGATCAAGATTGCCCATCGCGGTGGTCAAAACCACCAGCCCAGCCGTGAACAAATTGCCGCCCGTTATCAGCGTGCCTTTGGTATTTTGCCCTGGTGAGTCAATGAGAAAATACCCACTGGCGGCGAATCTCGCGTTACGCATTGAAACCTTGTCGTAAAACGCGTGCAATAGCCTTGTAACGCGACTCTTCCATGCTGTCTCCACACCATAAATGGAGAACAGCATGGAAAAAATACAAACAGGCGCCGATCAGCGACGCGCCAAACTGCCCAGTCTTGCGGTCGGTTTTGCCCGCAGCAAGAGCGATATTCTTGAAGCCCAGCGTTTGCGTTACCGTGTTTTTGCCGGCGAAATGGGCGCGAATCTGCCGAGTCGTACACCGGGTGTCGATCACGATGTTTTCGATCCTTATTGTGATCACCTGGTGGTGCGTGACACGCAAAGCGGTGAAGTGGTTGGCACCTACCGTATTCTCTCGCCGGAAAATGCCCGCCAGGTCGGCTACTACTCGGAAAACGAGTTTGACCTGACTCGCCTGCAGCATCTGCGTTCGCGCCTGGTCGAAATCGGTCGCTCCTGCGTCCATCCCGACTACCGTACCGGTGCGACGATCACCCTGCTCTGGTCCGGTCTGGCCCAATACATGACTGAGCGCGCTTACGACTACCTGATGGGCTGTGCGTCGATCAGCATGGCGGACGGCGGCCACGCAGCGGCCAGCTTGTATAATCGACTTTCCACGGACCACATGGGGCCACTGGAGTACCGAGTTTTCCCGCGCTGCCCGCTACCGCTGGCCGCCCTGCAGCAGGACATGCCGGCCGAAACACCGCCGCTGATCAAGGGATATTTGCGGGCTGGCGCATGGATCTGCGGTGAACCGGCCTGGGATCCTGATTTCAACACCGCCGATCTGCCTATCCTGCTGCCGATGGCGAAAGTGTCAAGCCGTTATGCCAAACATTACCTGGAATAAGAAGACTGCATACCAATAACTTTCTCATCTGCACCTTCCGGCTGTTTCGTCTCGCCCTGCTGGTCATTAGCGCGGCTTTTTTCGTACTCTGCATTTTCCCGGTTTGCCGCGACAGGATTCGTTTGCGTTTCAAAGCCAGCTGGGCCGGTGCCTTGCTTGAAGCAGTCGGGGTTGAGGTCGAGGCGGACTTGACCCATGCCGTGCCGGGCGCGCTGCTGGTGGCCAACCACATTTCCTGGATCGATATTTATGTGATCAACAGCGTGCTGCCGGCCGCCTTCGTCGCCAAGGAGGAGGTCCGGCACTGGCCGCTGATCGGCTGGCTGGCAGCCCGAAACGATACTGTCTTCCTGCGCCGGGGCAGTCGTGGGCATG
>CAYWNX010000064.1:0-10378 GCA_964459735.1 uncultured Dechloromonas sp.
GGTGGCCGACCGGCTGGGCGACAGCGTGATCGAGTTCAAGAACGTGTCCAAGGGCTTCGGCGACCGCCTGCTCATCGACAACCTGAGCTTCCAGATTCCTGCCGGTGCCATCGTCGGCATCATCGGCCCGAACGGCGCGGGCAAGTCGACGCTGTTCCGCATGATCACCGGCAAGGAGAAGCCCGACAGCGGCGAGATCGTGATCGGGCCGACCGTCAAGATGGCCTACGTCGACCAGTCGCGCGACGCCCTCGAGGGCAACAAGTCGGTCTGGGAGTTCATCTCCGGCGGGCTGGACATTCTCAACGTCGGCAAGTTCGAGATGCCCTCGCGCGCGTACATCGGGCGCTTCAACTTCAAGGGCTCGGACCAGCAGAAGCCGGTGGGCAACCTCTCCGGCGGCGAGCGCGGCCGCCTGCACCTGGCCAAGACCCTGATCACCGGCGCCAACGTGCTGCTGCTCGACGAGCCGTCCAACGACCTCGACGTCGAGACCCTGCGTGCACTGGAAGAGGCGCTGCTGGAGTTCGCCGGCTGCGTGCTGGTGATCTCGCACGACCGCTGGTTCCTCGACCGCATCGCCAGCCATATCCTCGCCTTCGAGGGCGACTCGCGCGTGGTCTTCTTCAACGGCAACTACCAGGAGTACGAAGCCGACAAGAAGAAGCGTCTCGGCGAGGAGGCCGCCCGGCCCAGGCGCATCCGCTACAAGCCGCTCGCCCACTGAGCGGACCGGCCGGGTCGCGCGGGCTCCCCGCGTCACCCGGCCGAGTGCTTCAACCCAGGCTGCGGCCCACGCCTGCCCGCGTGCGCCGACCTCCTGGCCGACCGCGGCCGCCTCACCGCGCAACAGCAAAGCTCGCAATTCGGCAGGAAGGGTTTACTTCATTGCCCGCTGCCTTAGAATTTGCACAATTTTTGCGTCCATGGCGCCCCGTGCAGGCCGCTCCGGCACTGCACATAAGAACAGTCCGGGAAATCAGCGAGGTCCCAATTGAGCTCGAGCACGAGGCAGCAGCAGGCGGTGCCGGATTTCAGTGCGGACGGTGCCGCGCAGGGGCAGTCAGTGGGCGCGGCCGGGCGCGGTGCGTGGCCGCGGGCACGCAAAGCCTTCTTCGGTGCGGTAGTCGCCGCATCCCTGTGCGTGCTGCCGCAGGGCTGGGCAGGGCGCGATCTGCCGCCTGCAAACCCCGTGCCGCGAGCCTCGGCGATCGAGCGCATCTCCACCATGCTCGAGCAGATCCGTGCGCGCTACGTCGAGCCGATCGACGACGACAAGCTGGTGGCCGATGCGCTCAACGGCGTGCTCAAGGGCCTGGACCCGTACTCGAAGTACATGAACCCCGAGGCCTACGAGCAGCTGCAGAACCAGAACCGCGGCGAGTACGGCGGGCTGGGCCTGGAAGTGCGGATGGAGCAGAGCGGTGCGCGGGTGAACTCGACGTTCGACGACGCGCCGGCGCAGCGCGCGGGCCTCAAGCCCGGCGACCTGGTCACGCGCATCGACGACACCAGCCTGGAGGGAATGACCCTGGAACAGGTGACCGAGCGCATGCGCGGCAAGCCCGACACCGAGATCACGCTGAGCGTGGTGCGCAAGGGCAGGACGGACACCGAGTCGCTGAAGATCAAGCGCGCCATCGTGCGCTGGCAGAGCGTGCGCGGCAGCCTGATCGAGCCGGGCATCGCGTACCTGCGCATCACCAACTTCCAGGAGCACACCGGCGAGATGCTCGCCGGAGCCATCGCGAAGCTCTGGCACGACCACGACGGCCCGATGCAGGGGATCGTCCTCGACCTGCGCGACAACCCCGGCGGGCTGCTGACCGCTGCCGTGGCGGTGTCGGCAACCTTCCTGCCGGTGAACGCGCCGGTGGTGTACGCCGACGGCGCGGGGCAGACTTCCAGGATCCGGCTGTATGCCGCGAAGGGCGACTACCTCAAGACCAGCGATGCAGTCGATTATCTCTCGGGCCTGCCGCCCGAAGTCAAGACGCTGCCGCTGGTGGTGCTGGTGAACAAGAACTCCGCGTCGTCGTCCGAGATCGTGGCGGGTGCGTTCCAGGACAACAAGCGGGCCACCGTCATCGGCGTGAAGACCTTCGGCAAGGGTTCGATCCAGCGCATGTACCCGCAGCAGGACGGATCCGGGCTCAAGATCACCACGTCGTACTACTACACGCCCGGCGGGCACAAGGTGCAGGGCAATGGGGTGACGCCCGACGTCGTGGTCGAGCGCGAGCCGCCTGCGCTGGCGAAGGCGGATGGCCCGCAGAACGTTTCGATGGATGGCCAGGTCGCGCAAGCGACAGAAAAGAGCGCGACGAACGCCTGCGCTCCGCTGCTGCGCACAGGCGGCGCAGCGCAGGCCGACAGCGATCACGCCGAACCCGAGCCGGACTGCCAGCTGTCGGAGGCCGTGCGCATGCTGCGCGCGCGGACCAAGGTCAGCCAGAGCTGAGAGCCATGGAGTTCTCCCTCTCTCTCGACAGGAGCGGTGGGTGAGGGTGGCGCACAGCGCGCATTGAGCCGGCATGCGGTCGATGCCTACCCCTCAACCTGTCTCTCTCCCGCAAGGGGAGAGGGCACCGAAGGCACGCATCCGGGACTGCGCCGAAGCGCGTCCGTGACCGAGCAGTTCCCCCACTCCCTCGACGGGACAGCGCGGAGGTGAGAGTGAGAGATCCGCGAAAGATGCGCAGGTAGCTTCAAGCGACAGCGCCACCGGCAGTTCCCGACCGCAGTTCCCCCTCTCCCTTGACGGGAGCGGGCCGGGGTGAGGGTGAGAACTCGTGCACCCTCAGCAGGCATCTTCAAGCGAGAGCCCCACCCGCAGTTGCCTCCACACTGGCCCCTTTTCCTCGACCGGAGAGCGTTGGGGAGAGAGTGAGCCGCGTGAACGCAACGTGACAAGCACATCTCTTCCACCCCTCACCTCAGCCCTCTCCCGCAAGGGAGAGGGTGAACTGCACCAATGCCACGCGTCTCGGAACTCTCTCGCCGCAGGACTCTCGACCCATCTCCAGCCTGGGCTGCTGCCTGGCAGAACCGCACAACTTCCCCCGCCGAAATGATCACCCTCTCCCTAGACGGGAGAGGGTCGGGGTGAGGGTGAGCACTGCTCTCACAACCAACGATCGCCACCACTGCGATAATCCCCGCCGTGGCGCGCATCCTCATCCACACCTTCGGCTCGCTCGGCGACCTCCACCCCTATGTCGCCCTCTCTCACGGCCTGATCGCGCGCGGTCATACCGCCATCATCGCCACGTCGCCCGCGTATCGCCAGATCCTCGAGCAGGCGGGCGTCGGCTTCCATCCCGTCCGCCCGGACCTGGAGGACTTCGGCCCCTTCTCTGACGTCGCGCGCAGGATCTACGAGTGCCGCACCGGCATGGAGTACATCGTCCGCGAACTCGTCATGCCACGGCTTGCCGACACGTATGACGACCTGCTGCCGGCAGCACGGCAGGCGGATCTCCTCCTCACGCATCCGTTGAGCTTCTCCGCCCAACTGCTGGCGCGCAGTCTGGGCCTGCGCTGGCTGTCGACGGTGCTCTCACCGATGGTGTTCCTCTCCGTATACGACCCGCCGGTGCTGCCGCCTGCACCCTGGCTCAAGCCGTTATCGGGGATCAGTCCGGGGTTGTACCGGGCTGTGTTCTTCGCGCTGCGCCGGATGACCCGCTCGTGGGCCGACCCGGTGCGGGAGCTGGCCCGCTCGAGGGGTCTGCCGAAGCCGGAACTCGACCCGCTGTTCGAGGGGCAGTACTCGCCGTACGGCACGCTGGCGATGTTCTCGCCGGTGCTCGCGGCGCCGCAGCCGGACTGGCCGCCGCAGACCCAGGTCACCGGGTTCGCGATGCGCGACGACGAGCCGGTTGCGGCGGAGCTGCGCGAGCGACTGAATGCCTTCCTGGAAGCCGGCGATCCGCCCATCGTTTTCACCCTCGGGTCTTCCGCCATCTACGCCGCGAGGGACTTCTACACGCGCAGCGTGGAGATCGCGCAGCGCCTGGGCCGCCGCGCGGTGCTGCTGACCGGGGCTGTTGAAGGGAACCGCAACCTTCCCGCGCATGATGCGGGTGTGCTCGCCATCGAATACGCACCGTATGGATGCATCTTTCCGCAGGCTGCGGCGATCGTGCATCAGGGCGGCATCGGGACGCTGGCCCAGGCGATGCGCTCGGGGCGCCCGATGCTGATCGTGCCATTTGCACACGACCAGCCGGACAACGCGGCGCGGGCGCAGCGGCACGGCATTGCGGAGGTACTGTCGAGGAGCCGCTACACCGCTGGCAACGCCAGCAAGGCACTGGGACGGTTACTGGGCGACTCTGCGCGCGCCGAGGCCTGTGCGAAGGTTGAGCGGGTGCTGAAGGGCGAGGACGGGGTCCGGGCTGCTTGCGCATCGATCGAGCGGGTCCTGGCAACATAGGGGCGCAGAAGTCCGTCCACGACGTGCGTGCCGAAGGCTCACGTCATGAGCGCCCACGCTGCTAAAAGTCGTGCGCATGGACCCTCGCCGGCTGATCCTGTCAGCCACCCACTACGTCGCACACTCCGGAGGCAACGTGGAGACACGCGTGACCCTGCGCCCTGGCAGCAAAGGAACCAAGCGGCTGGTCGAGCGGTACGGCGAACGGCTGATCTGCGCGGCGCGAAAGCGGCCGGTGCACGATGGGATCCGGAGGGCAAGGTTTGGCTGATGACCCTGCAGGTCGCGAGGCGCCTGCGATTGGAGGCCCGCGTCGTGGCGGTGCCGTGCGGAGCACGGTGAGCCGATGTTCGATCGCTCCCCGGCTCCTGCTACGGTTGTCAAGTTCCCGCCTGGTTATGCCGTTTACATCGGTGGGCACTTGCTTATACTGGCATAAACGATCCGGAAACAGGGTCTATGCCGGTACGGCAGGGGACGTCCGAAGGGGAGACGGTCGGCTTACACGGGTAGATGCTTTCCTGGGAGGGCCGAGGTTTATCATGAGGTCTACTTCTAGTTGGACCGCTAGGTGACTGACCCGGAAGTGCTCTCAATGCTCAATGCCGCGTTCGCGAACTGTGAACGCCCGGAGCACTTCACTAACTTCAAGCATTGTTGTGAATGCGCGGAGCATGATGAGTTGCTGCGCTCCCGCGATCGCGGCACCCTGCGGATCGAGGATGTTGGAAACCCAGGTTGGGATCCTTTGTGTTTCACTTCTGCCGAAGGCCTTCTCTACTACCTGCCCGCGCTCGGTCGCATTGCCCTCCAGGAGCCAACGGGCAACCTGGATTGGTATGTCCCGCAACTGCATTTCCACCTTACCTACGAAGACAAGAGGAATAGAATTCTCGTCGCCGCATCCCCAGAGCAAAGGCGGGCAGTAGTACATCTTCTCAGGCACATTGTGGACACACGGGCTGAACTATGCGAGCGGTGGTCGTGTCGGGAAGACCTTCTCGTGGCGGCTGAGCTATGGGAGCAATAGGTGCTTCTCGTCCGCGCTAGGGCTACACGTCTCCGACATCACCCCCGATCAAGCAAGCGGTCCAACAACCGCATGCACCTGACCGGCTACAGCGGGCTTTGCCCGCTTCCGCCGGCAGGTGATGCGGAGCGTTGGGCGTCCACGCACGAAGCATGAGCAAGTACGCACCGCTCGCTGACTACCTAAAGCGGCAGAAACGCGACAGAGTCCGCCTCTCCTTTAATAGGATTGAGGAGATCATTAATGATGTGCTCCCCCAAAGTGCGCGAGCGTATGTTGCTTGGTGGGCAAACTCCAGGACGGCGGATTCCCACACGTGGGCGCATCAGTGGATACGAGAGGGGTGGGAGAGAGCTGATCTGAATCTCTCGGGGGAATGGGTGGTCTTCCGCCGGACGGCATTCTTCGAGCTCGACAGCCCGGAAGCTCGCGAAGGGTACGAGGTAGATCGCAAGATCTTGTCCCGAGCGCGTAACTCCGCGATCGCGCAGGCCCGAAGGGAACGCGACAACTATACTTGCCAAGCCTGTAAGTTTCGGCTCGAAGTGGGCGGTCGGTTTGTCATCGAGGTGCACCACGTCGATCCTCTCGCGTTGGTCGGTGATTGCATGACTACCATCGACGACCTAGTCTCCCTTTGTCCAACGTGTCATCGGATTGCTCATATGAGAAGCCTTCCATATCTTGTTCCAGAAATCCGGGCACTCAGGGCGCGATCACGGAGAGCCGCATAAGATGCGCATGCGCCTGACCGACTGCAGCGGGCTTCGCCCGCTTCCGCCGGCAGGTTATGCGCGGCGCTGGGCGCCTAGCATCGCGGCTTGAATGATCACATCGACTAATCTTCGGAAGCTTGCTCGCGCTCGGCTAACTGATGCGCAAGCCCTGCTTCGTGCGAAGAGATACGATGGCGCTGTCTATCTGGGCGGCTACGTGGTTGAGATTGCGCTCAAGGCAAGAATCTGCCGAGCATTGCACTGGTCTGGGTTTCCGGAAACTAGAAAGGAGTTTCAATCCCTTGCCAGCTTTAAGACACACGATCTGGACATCCTTCTATTCCTCTCCGGCCGGGAGCAGAAGGTCAAGACTCAGCATCTTGCAGAGTGGTCAGCCGTAGCAACATGGGATCCCGAAGCCCGGTACAAAGTACCGGGCTCTGCGAACAAAACTGATGCAGAGCTTCTCGTGAAATCGGCCGTCGCTCTGCTGAAGGTTCTATGAACGTACTGGTCGAAAGGGTCTTAGAGGTTGAGAAAGCCCTATCCGAGCACCAGGGCGCCTTCTCACTCTTCGCGCTGTTCTTGCGGGAAGATGCTCCTGAGAAGTGGGACTTGATTGCTTCGGCACCATGGATTGAAGTAAATAAAGAGAAGGCGCTTAGGGTGATTTCGGACTCCGTTCGACAGCATCTTAAGCTTCCTGAGCTGTTCGCCATCTCCAGGATCGTTCTCGTTGAACCCGCTTCCCCAGCTGTCGATGCCATCAATCGCGCCTTTGATGCGCACCATGCGACGATCGAAGTTCAAAGCAGCAACTTTTTCGGGCTCGCCATTAAGCACGCCTACATCTTTGCCTCGAAGCGTTTAGAGAGATTGCCCGTTAAGAAGTCGGCGCCCAACAAGGCGGTGCAGCGGACGCGCCGCAAAGCGGCGCGCCGCTGACCGCCGGCGTTGGGCCCCTTCAGATGTTGGAGGCAAGTGAGTGGAAGGCTCGTACTACGTATACGCCCTGAAGGATCCGCGGTCGTCCCCAGCGATGCCCTTTTACATCGGAAAGGGCACCGGCACTCGTGCCTACGATCATCTTGTCCGACCCGACGACACTCCGAAAGGTGCACTGATAAAGGCCATCCACTCGACTGGCCACCAAGTCTTGGTAACTACTCTCGTCGAAGACGTCACAGAGATTCAAGCCATCAAGCTTGAAGCCGAGTTGATCTCCGCATTTGGGACGAAGGACACTGGCGGCATACTCACCAATACCGTAGTCCCAACGGGGCTAGCCAAGAAGTCACGTCCTGACCTGGTGGTTCCCCACGGTGTTAAGGAAAAGGCTCAGGTCGGGTTGGCGCTTTTGAAGCAAGCCGTACTGGAATTCGCCAAGGCAAATCCGAAGGGGGTGACCAATTCGGACACTGCCAGCCTCTTAGGTCTGCGGAGCGACTACGGCGGCGGGTCGAAGGACTACCTCTCCTACAGTCTTCTCGGTTTACTCATGCGTGAGGGCAAGGTTGCCAGAGTAGGGGTATCTAAGAAGCATGTCGCTCAGGTCAAGTAGGGGCCCAACAAGGGGTTGCAGTGGACGCAGGCAAGCGGCGTTGCCGCTCGCCTGCGCCACTGAACCCCAGCGTTGGGCCTCACGCCCAATTCCCAACCTCACACCCGGAGGACCGGGCGATGACGAAGTACCTTATCTCCTTCCCCGGGTCGGCGATGGACGTCTCCGACGCAGACATGGCTGCGGTCGGCGAGGCGGCACACGCGGTCATTCGCGAGGCCAAGGATGCAGGCGTCTATGTGTTCGGCGGTGGGATCAACGCGGACGTCGCGCCGCTGATGGTGGCCGCCGACGGCACCGTCACGAACGACACCTACCCGCAGACGAAGGAGTTCGACGGCGGCTTCTGTGTGCTGGAGCTCCCGTCGCGCGAAGCCGCCGTCCAATGGGCCGCGAAGATCGCCAAAGCCTGCCGCTGCTCGCAGGAACTCCGCGAGTTCGGGTACGACCCCGAGAGCTGACTGGCGAGGCGGCTGCCCGATGCGAACGAGGAGTTCGTTTCCAAACCCACCTTCTTCGCACCGGCAACATTCTCGGACGCCTCGCTACGTCCGTGAGGCCTGGTCACGCTGTCGGTCCCATCACCGCGGTTGCAATCCACCCGGCAATACTGCTGCATGTCCACCGCAAGTTGCTGGTGTTGCAGCGGATTCAAGGGCTGGGTGCAGCGTGATGGCCAGCCCCTCCACCGGGCGGAGCCTTGCAGCCGGCCCCGCTGTCCAACGGTTGGGCGTCAGCGCGGCCCGAGTCTCTTGCCGTCCGGCTCATGTCTGTGAAGAAGAACTCAAAGGGAGAACCAAGTGATTGCCTTTCGCGGATTCCTGATCGCGATGTTCGTGGTTATCGCCGGCTACACACTCGTGGTCGCCTCGAATCACGGGATGAATCTGCTTCCCGTGTTCTTCGGTGACATGGCAGCGATGCAATGGCCGGGACAGTTCAATCTCGACTTCATGTGCATGCTGCTGCTCGCTGGTCTCTGGGTCGGTTGGCGACATCAGTTCTCCGCGGGCGGCCTGGTGCTTGGTCTGGTTGCGGTTTTCGGGGGAGCGTTGTTCCTGAGTGCCTATCTGCTCTTCACCAGCATCAGGGTAAAGGGCGATATCCGCAGCTTGCTGTTGGGGGAGGCCAGGGCGGCGCGCTAGTTGTGAAGCGTCAAGAGCCTGTGTCTGTACCGAGTCGGGCGGCTGATCGGCGCCAGGCCTTCGATGTCCTGGTGAGGGCGATCCCTGTGGCAATCGGTCCGACGCTCGAGCATGGCGACACTCACGGCTAGAATGGCAGCCTCATTCGCCCTCACCGCCCACCCATGCACAAGCTCCGAGGCAAGCGCGCACTGGTCACCGCCGGCGCCCAGGGAATCGGTCTCGCCATCAGCCGCCAGCTCCTGGCCGCCGGCTGCGATGTCTTCGTTCATTTCCGCAGCAGCGCGGCCGAGGCGAAGGCGCTCGAGTCCGATGCACGCGTGCACGGCCGCCGCTACGCTCATGGTGCGGCCGATCTGACCCAGCCAGCCGAATGTGACCGCATCGTGACGGAGGCGGTCCGCTTTCTCGGCGGGCTCGACGTGCTGGTCAACAACGCCGGCTCGCTGGTGGCACGCAGGACGCTGGGCGATGCGGACGACGCCTTCTGGGCCGAGGTGATGTCGCTCAACCTGGGCAGCACGCGGCGGGTCACCCGGGCGGCTGCGCCGCATCTCATTGCGGCGGCGAAGACCGGCGGCGGGGCCAGCATCGTCAACCTCTCTTCACTGGCGGGCCGCAAGGGCGGGCATCCGGGCTCGCTGGTCTACTCGACCGCCAAGGGCGCCATCCTGACCTTCAATCGTGCCCTGGCCACGGAACTCGGTCCGCAGGGGGTGCGGGTGAACGCGCTCGCGCCCGGGATGATTCTCGGCACCAGTTTCCACAACACGCATACCAGCGAAGAGTCGGCCCGGGCGACGGTCGCCGGCATTCCGCTGGGCCGAGGCGGCAACGCAGACGACGTGGCCCGGGCGGCGGTGTTCCTGGCCAGCGAATACGACGGTTTCATTACCGGGGCCACGCTGGACGTGAACGGCGGGGTCTACGCGGCCTAGTTCACTCCCGGTGCGGACTGCAACGCCAGTTGAATCAGATCAATGCCGAACCAAGGCGTGCCCGTCATGCTGGACGGCCTTCGCGCGGACAGACTGCCATCCAGCCCGACTCGGACCAGAGTCCAGTTTCGCAGCGGAACGAGCTTCAGTATGATGCACCCCAGCAGGAAATCCTGCGGCATGCTTTGGCATGACACCGCGGCAGACAAGAAGACATCACTAGGGAGTGCCTTCTATGAGTAGGGTCAAGCAGGTCCTGGCGACTGCAGCGTTGGCTTTCGGCTTCACGTGGCTGACCGCAGCCAGCGCCGCGCAGCAGGTCACCGGGGCACTGGGCTCGCCCAGTGCCACCACCACCATCAGCAACGAGCAACTGCCGGCGCCCGATCCGAAGTTCGGCGGGGTGATCAAGAACGACGCCCTGCAGTCGAAGTACTGGTGGCCGCCGCGCATCGTCCCGCCGCAGGGGGCGCCCAACGTCCTGTTGATCATCACCGACGACGCCGGCTTCGGCGTGCCGAGCACCTTCGGCGGCGTCATTCCGACGCCG
>CAYWNX010000065.1:0-10373 GCA_964459735.1 uncultured Dechloromonas sp.
AAGGATCTGCCTTTAGTAACGATCGGCGATCCATCGAAACTCGAAGTCGGAGAATGTGTTGTTGCCATCGGCACCCCGTTCGGCTTTGCCAACTCGGTGACGCAAGGCATCGTCAGCGCCAAGGGGCGGGCTTTGCCGGGTCAGAATATTTCACCGTTCATCCAGACCGATGCTGCGGTGAACCCTGGAAATTCGGGTGGGCCGTTGTTCAACCTGAATGGCGAAGTGGTCGGCATCAATTCCCAGATCTACAGCCAGAGCGGCGGCTCCATGGGGATCTCCTTCGCCATTCCGATCGACGTGGCGATCAAGGTCAAGGATGAACTCCTGAAACATGGCAAGGTACGACGCGGCAAGCTCGGCGTCAGCATCCAGAATGTCAGTCCGGAACTGGCCGAGGCATTCGGCCTGCCGAAAGTTGCCGGTGCGCTGGTTTCTTCGCTGGAAAACGATGGGCCGGCGGAGCGGGCCGGTCTGCAACCGGGGGATGTTGTCCTGCAGTATGACGGCAAGGCAATCGAGAACTCCGCCGAGTTCGCCCGGGCGATTGGCGGGACAGCGCCGGGCGCCAGCGTGAAACTGCAGGTGTGGCGGGATGGCTCGCCCAGGGAGTTCGTCGTCACCCTTGGCGAAATTGATGCCGGGCCGCTGGTGAAAAAGCCGGCGCAAAAGCCGGCACCTGATCGATTGGGGCTCAGCCTGCGCGAATTGAGCGGCACCGAGCGCCGGGCACAGGGTATGAAGAGTTCCGTTGTCGTCGAGTCCGTGCGTGGAACGGCCGAGTCGGCAGGCATTCTGCCCGGCGACATCACTCTCTCGATCAACAACAAGCCGGTTGCCAGTCTTGAGCAAATGCGCAGCGAACTGGAAAAAAGCACCCGGCACGTTGCCTTGCTTGTTCAGCGCAGCGCCAATACCCGAATTTTCTTTTCCTTGAGTCTGAAGGATTAAGAGTCGCCAGATATTTTCAGTGGGGTGAAAGATGCGATCAGATGATCCAAGATTGTGGGTGTGGGCAGAGGCGCTGCAACTGCTACGAGGTGCCGAGCAACGGCAGCGCCAGTTTTTCACTGTCGTCAATCCGCAGTCCGTGCCTTGCTGGGAACCGTTGGTTGACGCTTATCAACAGGGCAACGAGTTGAAGCTGATCGTTGCCCTGCCGGGCGTCAGCGCGGCTCATATTGAAGTTGTACTTGAAGAAAGTGGTCTGGTTGTACGCGGCCAGCGCCCGATGCCCGGGGCCTTGCCGCGCGCCGCCATCCACCGCCTTGAAATCCCTTACGGGCGCTTTGAGCGGCGCATTACCTTGCCACCGGGAAATTTCCAGCTATTCAAACAGTTTTTCGAGGACGGCTGCCTGGCGCTTGTCCTGCGCCGCCTTTGAGGAGTGAGCTGATCATGGAAGCAAAAGACACCAGCCAGTCTGTCGACAAGCCGGGGGGCGATGCACCAGCCAGTGACACGACGCGGCAAGTCGGGAGCGGCGGCATCATCATCCCGGAGGGCGCGCTGATCATTATTCCCATGCGCAACGCCGTACTTTTTCCCGGCATGATCCTGCCGTTCACCATCGGTCGTGAAGCCTCCGTTCTCGCCGCCCAGCAAGCCGTCCAGAATGATCGCCCGGTCGGTATTCTGCTGCAGCGCAACCCGGAGCTGGATGCGCCCGGCCCGGACGACCTTTATACCGTCGGCACGGTTGCTGCCGTCATGCGTTACGTCACCATGCCGGACGATGCGCATGTGATTGTCTGCCAGGGGCAGCAACGTTTTCGGGTGACCGGTTTTTTGCCGGGCTATCCCTTCCAGGTGGCCTCGGTCGAGCGCATCGACGAAGTTGAAAGGAGCGATAGCCATATCGAAGCACGCTTTCTGCAGTTGAAGGAGCGCGCCATGGACGTGATCGACTTGCTGCCGCAGAGTTCGCCGGAGTTGGTCGAGGCGGTGAAGGGGATTACCTCGCCCGGCGTCCTGGCCGATCTGGTCGCCGGCATGATCGACATCAAGCCGGCCGAGCGCCAGCTCGTGCTTGAGTCGCTGGATCTGATGCCCCGGCTGGATGTGGTGCTCGATTTGCTCGCCAAACGCCGGGAGGTGCTGCGCCTGTCGCGGGAGATCGACCAGCGGACGAAGGAGAACATCGACGAACGCCAGCGTGAGTATCTTTTGCGTGAGCGGATGAAGTCGATCCAGAAGGAACTGGGCGAGGACGACGCCGGCAATGCGGCGGAAATCGAAGCCCTGCAGAAGGCGATCGACGAGGCCGGGATGCCGGAAGAGGTAGCCGCGCAGGCGAACAAGGAGCTCAAGCGGCTGGCGCACATGTCCGACATGTCGACCGAATACTCGATGGTGCGGACCTATCTCGATTGGCTGACTGAATTGCCCTGGAAGCCGCCGGCGCCGGACAGTATCGACATTGCCGAAGCTCGGCGCATGCTGGATGCCGACCATTTCGGTCTGGATCAGGTAAAAAAACGCATTATCGAATTTCTCGCCGTGCGCAAGCTCAACCCGGAAGGCCACGGGCCGATTCTCTGTTTTGTCGGCCCGCCCGGTGTCGGCAAAACCTCGCTCGGCCAGTCGATTGCCAAGGCACTCGGCCGCCAGTTCGTGCGCACTTCGCTGGGCGGCGTGCATGACGAGGCGGAAATCCGTGGCCACCGCCGGACCTATATTGGCGCGCTGCCGGGCAACATCATTCAGTCGATCAAGAAGGCCGGTTCGCGGGGCTGCGTGATGATGCTCGATGAAATCGACAAACTCGGCACCGGCATTCATGGCGACCCGTCATCGGCGCTGCTCGAAGTGCTCGACCCGGAGCAGAACAACAGCTTCCGCGACAACTATCTGGGCCTGCCTTACGACCTGTCGCGGATGCTTTTCATCACCACAGCCAACGTGCTGGATACGATCCCCGGCCCGCTGCGCGACCGCATGGAGATCATTCAACTGCCCGGCTACACGCAGGAGGAAAAGCGCGAGATTGCGTTGCGTTACCTGCTCGGCCGGCAGTTCGAGCAGAACGGCCTCAAGGCTGGGCAGCTGGAACTGAGCGAAGCCGCGCTGGTCGCCATCATCCGCGACTACACCCGCGAAGCCGGGGTGCGTTCGCTGGAACGAACCATCGGCGCCGTTTGCCGGCGTGCCGCGGTGACGATTGCCGAGGGTGGCGTAACGCAGGTCAAGGTGGATGAAAGCGATCTGGCCGGCATTCTCGGGCCGACCAAATACGAAAACGAGGTGGCGCTGCGGGCAGGTTTGCCCGGCGTGGCGACCGGGCTGGCGTGGACGCCGGTGGGCGGCGACATTCTGTTCATCGAGGCGAGCCGCATGACGGGCGACGGCAAACTGATCCTGACCGGCCAGCTGGGCGATGTCATGAAGGAGTCCGCGCAGGCGGCGCTGACCCTGGTCAAAACCCGGGCAGAGAGCTTCGGTATTGATGTCGGCATTTTCGAAAAGAGCGACGTGCATATCCATATTCCGGCCGGTGCCATTCCCAAGGATGGACCGAGCGCCGGGGTGGCAATTTTCATCGCGCTCGCTTCGCTGTTTGCCGAGCGCGTCGTGCGCAGCGATACGGCGATGACTGGCGAAATCAGCCTGCGCGGGCTGGTGCTGCCGGTGGGCGGGATCAAGGACAAGGTGCTGGCCGCCATGCGGGCCGGCATTCAGCGGGTCATGCTGCCGGCCCGCAACCGGCGCGATCTGGAGGATGTGCCGCAGGAGGCGAAGGACAAACTGGAATTCATCTTCATCGACAACGTAGACGCCGCGGTGCTCAACGCCATGGCTTCTTGATTGGCAGTTTGACTACGGGGTTTCTGGCAGAACGAATACTGGATTCCGGAGATACACAGGCTGGCGTTTGTCATTTAAATTGGTGCCTGAATTTAATCCGTGCTGCGTGAAGGAGTTGCAAGATGAAACCTCTCTATCCGGCGCTGTTTTTGGCTGCATTTGCGCTTGGTGGCTGCGACAGGAAAAAGGAACCCGATCTTCCCAGGATGGGCTCCGGTGATGTCGGCAGGGAGGCTGGCGAGTTGAAAGATGGCTTCGCCAGCACGCTTGCAAATGAGCGCGATACGTTCATGACCGAGCTTGGGCGGGGGCGGGCAAAACTGAATGACGGCTCGATGTGCTGAAAAAAACAGCCTGTTTTTCCGGTTGACCGTGGGGGCCGCCGTTGTCTCCAGGGGCGCCGTAATTCAGGGTTGGCGGGCGGCGCGGACGGAGATCAAACCAGCAGTACGGCGAGCAGGCCGGAAAGAAAAATGCCGTCAAACGGACCGGCACCGCCGATTGATGCAACCGGCGCGCCGAGCTTGGGGATGACCCGAAGTCGCAGCAGATCGGCACCAATCAAGACGCCCAGTGAACCGCCAATGTAGGCGAGTGGAGCGGCCATTTGTGGATTGATCAGCATGGCGGCGAGCGCAGCCGTCAGGGGTGCCACCAGAAATGGCATGGCGATCCCGACACGGGGAATCGGCACGCTGGTCAGAAAGGCGACGCCGGCCACAATGACGACTGCGGTCAGGACCTGCAGCAGATCCAGCGCGTTGTAATGCAACAGATAGATGGCGAACCCGAGCGGCGTCAGGGCGCCGCCGACGTTGACGGCAATTACCGTTCGACCGTTGAACGCAGGCCGGGGCAAACCGAGCAGTCGCTGAATCTGTTGCTGCAAGGAGTCTTCGTTCGGCGCTGCCGCTTCTTCGGCGGCCACTTCATAGAGTGGCAGATTGATGACACTGCCGCCGACAACCATGGCCAGCAACAGATAAGCCAGGTCATGTTGCAGGCCGAGTTTCGCGAAGACGATATCGAGCAGCAGCAGTTGAACGACGCCGGCCAGAAGACCCAGCGCTAGCAGTGGTAATAGCGAACTTGGCATGAGCGTCCGCCCGGTGGCTTGTTCATGTTTGCCATTTTTCGGACTAGCCCTTGATACAGATAAGTGGTTCGAGGCGGGCGACTTTGCTTGCCAGTCCGGCGACGGCAGCAACTTCGACGACGGCGCTGACGTCCTTGTAGGCGCCCGGTGCTTCTTCGGCGACGCCGCGCAGGGAGGGGCTGCGAATCAGGATGCCGCGCTGCGCCAGTTCATCGACGACGGTCCGGCCTTGCCAATGGCGGCTGGCGTCGTGGCGGCTCATGCTGCGCCCGGCGCCGTGACAGGCCGACGCAAATGCCGGGCTGCCATCCCGCCCGGCGAGAATGTAGGAGGCCGTGCCCATGCTGCCGCCGATGATGACCGGCTGCCCGGCCGCCCGGAGCACAGCCGGCAAGGCGGGATGCCCCGGACCGAAGGCGCGGGTGGCGCCCTTGCGGTGCACGAACAGGTGTCGTCGTTGGCCATCGACCAGGTGCTCTTCTTCCTTGCAGGTGTTGTGCGAAACGTCGTAGAGCAGGTCGAGGCTGGCGGCTGGCAGGACTCGGGCGAAGACATCGCGGGCCAACTGGGTCAGGATCTGGCGATTGGCCAGGGCGCAATTTATCCCGGCGCGCATGGCACCAAGGTAAGCCTGGCCCAGCTCGGAATCGAGCGGCGCACAGGCCAGTTCGCGGTCGGGCAGGGCGATGCCTTGCTGTCCGGCGGCAAGCAGCATCATCTTCAGATAATCGGTGCCGATCTGGTGCCCCAGACCGCGTGAGCCGCAGTGGATGCTGACTACCACGTCGCCCATCGCCAGCCCGTATTGGTCGGCGATGTCGGGATCGTGAACAGCCACCACGTGCTGGATTTCCAGATAATGATTGCCCGAACCGAGGGTGCCCATTTCGGCTTTCTGGCGTTCCCTGGCCCGTTCTGAAACCTGTGCCGGGTCGGCGCCGGTGACACAGCCCTGTTCCTCAATGCGGGCCAGATCGGCGATCCGGCCATAACCGTGTTCTACCGCCCAGTGGGCGCCACCTTTCAGCATGGCGGTCATTTCATGCCGGCCCAGCTGCAGTTGGCCGGTGCTGCCGAGACCGGCTGGAATCGAATGGTAAAGTGCCTCGGCCAGCTTGCCTTTGACGGCGTCGACGGCTGGTTTTTTCAGACCGGTGAGCAAGGTCCGGACGCCGCAGGAAATGTCGAAGCCGACGCCGCCGGCTGAAATCACACCCCCTTCGCGCGCATCGAAGGCTGCCACGCCGCCGATCGGAAAGCCGTAGCCCCAGTGGGCGTCCGGCATGGCGCAGGCGGCGCCGACAATGCCGGGCAAACTGGCGACGTTGCACAACTGCACGTAGACCTTGTCGTCCATCTCGCGCAACAGGGCTTCACTGGCAAAGAGCAGGCCGGGCACGCGCATCGGGCCACGCGGTTCGATGCGCCAGAGTTGATCCGAGATTTTTTGCAATAAATCGAGGTTCACCGCAGCACCTCCGAATCAGACATCGACCACGCAGCGGGCATGCCAGATGGCGTCGGCGTCCTGCCAGACCGCCAGTCCCGTGTAGGTTGCACCCTTGACCTCAACCGCTGGCTGATGCCGGACGCGATCCAGCAACTCACCCCAGGCGATACCATGCAAGCCAGCCGCATCCAGCTTTGCCTCGAAACGGGAAAAGAGCATTTTCCGGGTCGCCATTTCGTAAATCCAGGCATTGAGCCAGTCAACCAGCAACAATTCCGGGTGGTTGGCCGCGCATTCAATTTCAATTGCAGTCCTTGGCTGCACCGTGGCCGGGTCGGTAATCACGGCCGTCAAGGCCAACGCCGCCTGCTCGAAGGCTTCGGCCGGCGTGGCGCCGTCGCCTTGCAGACCGATGTCAGCCATATGCGGGAAGTGTTGCCAGCCGGCCATTGCTTCAGCCTCTTTGCCGCCGTACCGAACTGTTGAACAGGGCTTGCATGCGTTGCCAGTGCGAGCCCTCCCAGTAGATACGGCCACAACAATCACAGGTGGTGAATTTCACGTAGTTCGGGTTGCTGCGCACCGAAAGCGGCAAGCTGGCAAAAACTTCATCCCTCGCCACGGGGCGTAGCGGCAGGTTGCATAGCATGCATAGCGTAAATGGCTGTTGCCACCAGGCCAGATCCAGCCGTGCCGTTACCTCGCAGAACTGTTGCGGCGGTTTCAGGGCATGGATATAGCAGCCGTGGGTGATGATGCGGTGCTTCAGCAGGTCGCGGTCACGGGTCAGGACGATGCGATTTTCCCGCCCGGCGATTTCGGCAATCTCGCGATCTTCATAATCATTGCGGTAGAGCGTGTTGAACCCAGCCATGCGCAGCAGGCGCGCCAGGCCGCCGAGATGCGCGTCGGCAACGAAGTGGATGCGTGCCGGCAGCGACTCGCGCACCCGCTGCTGCTGCGCCAGGTCGAACGAGCCGAAGGTCGGATAGATGGCAACATGGTCGCCATCGTGCAGCAGGCGGTCGAACCCGGCCGACTCGCCGTTGAGCAAAATCAGCTCGACCTCGGTATGCGGCACGCCGAGTGCTTCGATCATGTGCTTTGCGGTCGACGCCTGCGCACACTCGACGGCAAAGGTCCGCCCGCGTCGGGACGGCGCCAGGAAATTGTTGAGTTCGGCATAGAAGCGAAAGGTCGCCGTCACCCGCTGATCCGCGCCCGGCGGGTTCCCGGCCTTGATCGCCAATTCAGTCATCGGCTGGGCGCTCGCCATTCGTGACGGCGATGCTTCCGAGCTTGGCCATTGCTTTTGCCCTCATCTCACGCTCATGGCGTGCGCCCGTTGGGTGCCATTCACGGTCAGCAAACGCGCCTTGTCCCGGTATTTTGGTTGCTGCGACCATAGCGGCAAAGGCTGGCCCCACGGTCAACGCCAAAAAAAGCAAAAAAACCGGATGCCGGCAAGCAGATTAGATGACTGAAAATCCCGGGATGCGTTACGCCTGATCCTGTGTCTTCAAAACTATAGGGCGCGCCAAAGACCCGGCAAATACCGATTTCGCGCCAACAGCAATACCGGATTGCGGGTATGGCCAGCCGGTCAAGGCCGGGCAGGACGCCACAGCGGATAAAGCCCGATCAGGCCAAGCAGCGGTCCGGGCAACAGTAGCCAGGCGATGTTCGTTCCCCAGTCGGCCAGCCAGGCGGTGCCGAGGTGGATGGAGAACATGGTGATGGCAAAGCCGATGGCGTTCTGGAAGGCGAGGGCGCTACCGACAATTTCCGGCGGGCAGGCGCGGGCGGAGAGCGCGGAAAAATGCGGTGAGTCGGCGACCACGCTGGCGCCCCAAAGCAGCAGCAGGCTGATTTTTGCCCCGGCCGGCAAGGCTTCGCTGAACGGGAAAACCGCGCAGCACAAGGCGGAAAGGCCCAGTGCCGTGGCCGCCACCCGGGCGCTGCCGATGCGCTGGCTCCACCAGCCACCGGCAATGCAGCCGAGGGCGCCGATACCGATGATGGCAAAGGAGAACCCGGAAAGCGCCGTGCTGCGCGCTGCCGCCAGACCGCTCAGAACGACCAGCGACGGCACCAGCGTCCAGAAGGCATAAAGCTCCCATTGGTGGCCGAAATAGCCGAGGGCGGAAGCGCGGAATTCAGCTACCGAAAAGGCGTGGAAGACCCGCCCCAGCCGTAGCGGTGGCGCATCGTGGCGGCGCTTCAGGTGCGGCCCGTCGCCGAGCCGGAGGATCATCGCGGCCGCGATCAGCGCCAGCCCGGATGAAACCAGAATTGTCGCCGGCCACGACCAGCCGGCTCCGGCCAGGCGGATGCCATGCGGCAGGGCAGTGCCCAGCGTCAACATGCCGACCAGTTGCGCCAGCGCCGCCCCGGCCCGTTCCGGCACCCAGCTCACGACCAGCTTCATGCCCAGCGGATAGACGCCGGCCAGACAGAAACCGACGGCAAAGCGCAGCGGCACGCCGAGGCTCATGTCACTTGCCAAGAGCGCGAAGGCTGCATTGCAAAGGGCGCCGAGCGCGGCGCAGACGGCAAAGATCCGGCTTGCCGCAAAGCGGTCGGCCAGACCGGAAATGGCAAAGCTCAGGGTGCCGAGAATGAACCCGAGCTGGACAGCGTTGGTCAGCGTACCGATATCGGCCGGCGCGATGCCCCAGGTGCGAATCAGATCGTCGGCCGCGCTGTTGGCCGAAAACCACAGCGAGGTGCCGAAGAGTTGCGCCAGAACGATGACGGGAACGGGATTTTTCATGGACGGGTCGGGGTGGAGTCGGGAGCGAATTCCGGAGCGAATTCGTCGGCAAGCATACCGCAGCCGGAATATTTGCCGTCAGGGAGGGGGTGCTGGTGCTGAAGAGTCCTCAAGTTCGGAGCAGAAGCGCGTGATGCCGCAAGTGATCCTCGATGAAGCTGGCAATGAAGTAGTAGCTGTGGTCGTAACCCGGTTGCCGGCGCAAGGTCAGCGGATGATTGGCCGCCTTCGCTGCTGCTTCAAGCGTTTCCGGCTTGAGTTGCGTGGCGAGAAAATCATCGCGGTCGCCCTGGTCGATCAGGATGGGCAACTTCTCCGTTGCGCCGGTCAGCAAAACACTGGCATCCCATTCGCGCCACTGCGAACGATCTTCGCCGAGGTAACGGGAAAACGCTTTTTCGCCCCACGGTGCGTTCATCGGGTTGCAGATCGGCGCGAAGGCCGAGACTGATTGATAGCGCCCCGGATTGCGCAAGGCACAAACCAGCGCGCCGTGGCCGCCCATCGAATGGCCGCTGATGCCGCGTTTGTCCGAAACCGGAAAACTGGCCTCGATCAGTGCCGGCAGTTCATGCACCACGTAGTCGTGCATCCGGTAATGCTGCGCCCACGGCATTTGCGTGGCATTCAGGTAGAAACCGGCGCCGTGGCCGAAATCCCAGCCGCCATCCGGGTCGCCCGGCACCTCGGCGCCTCGCGGGCTGGTGTCGGGGGCGACGATGACGACGCCCAGTTCGGCCGCCAGGCGCTGGGCGCCGGCCTTCTGCATGAAGTTTTCGTCGGTGCAACTGAGGCCGGACAGCCAGTACAGCACCGGCAGCTTTTCGCCTAGCTCGATCTGCGGCAGCAGATAGACGGCGAACACCATGTCGCAGTTGAGCGTGCTGGAACGATGCCGGTAGCGCTTGTGCCAGCCGCCGAAGCTTTTCTGGCAGGAGATGTTTTCGAGCGTCATGCCTCGCCTCGCTTAGAAATGAATGACGGTGCGGATGCTCTTGCCTTCATGCATCAGGTCGAACGCGCTGTTGATCTCTTCCAGGGGCATGGTGTGGGTGATGAAGGTGTCGAGCGGAATTTCGCCCTTCTGCGCCTTTTCGACATAGCCCGGCAGTTCGGTGCGGCCCTTGACGCCGCCGAAAGCCGAACCGCGCCAGACGCGGCCGGTGACCAGCTGGAAGGGGCGGGTGCTGATTTCTTGGCCGGCCCCGGCGACGCCAATGATGGTCGATTCGCCCCAGCCCTTGTGGCAG
>CAYWNX010000066.1:0-10328 GCA_964459735.1 uncultured Dechloromonas sp.
ATGACCAGCCCAGATCGCTCGGCGGCCGGGAATTCGGCGCCACGCTGGCGCTGCCGAGCTGGATCGACTACATGCGCCAGGCCTTGTCCGGCAAGCCGCCCACCGAAAGAAAGCCGCCGCCTGGACTCTCCTTCGTCGATGACGACTGGCTCTACGACGAATTCAAGGGCGATGATGGGGTCAAGGCTCTGGATGTGGAGATATCGCCGCTCAAATCCATCTTCGACGCGATACGGAAGGCGTTCGGCGGCTGAAGCGGGAAGAGTTTCAGTCGCCGCCAGGGCTCGGGCGAAGCGGCCACCGGAATGATCGAAATTCAGAACTCTCACCTGATCAACCATCAACGCCCAAGTACGACGCTAACCAGCGGCCAACCGGGAAAATGTTTCGGCCGTGTAGAATTCCGCCGATGAATCGCCCTCAACTGACCCGGGCCAGCCGGCCGCTGACTTTCGAAATCGACGCCATCAACGAATGCGGCGAGATCGTCCCGACCTCGATTGCCGGCGAACATCCGCTGACGCTTTACGTCGACAAACGTGAAATCGTCACCCTGATGACCCTCGGCGCCGCTCCCGAGGCCCTGGCGCTGGGTTATCTGCGCAACCAGCGGCTGATCGGCAGTCTCGACGAAATTGCCGCCATTCAGGTCGATTGGGAAGTGGACGCTGTTGCCGTCACCACCCGGCACGGCAACGGCATTGCCGAAGCCCGCACCGAAAAACGCACGGTCACGACCGGTTGCGGCCAGGGCACGGTATTCGGCAACCTGATGGCGGAAATTGACAACATTCACTTGCCGACTGAAGCCCAACTTTCCGCAGCAACGCTCTACGGCCTGCTCGATTCGGTACGCCACCACGAATCGATCTACAAACAGGCCGGCGCCGTGCATGGTTGCGCCCTGGCGCAAGGAACCGAAATCCTGATGTTCATCGAGGACGTTGGCCGCCACAACGCGGTCGATGCGATTGCCGGCAAGATGTGGCTGGATGGCCTCGACGGTGGCGACAAGATTTTCTACACCACCGGCCGGCTGACTTCGGAAATGGTCATCAAGACGGCGCAGATGGGCATTCCTTTCCTCGTCTCACGCTCCGGCCTGACGCAGATGGGCTGGGAAATTGCCCGCCAGCTGGGCATGACGATGATCGGCCGCGCCCAGGGCAAGCATTATCTTTTATTCACTGGCGAGGAGCGTTTTTCGCGATGAGCAAGCAACAAATTACCGGCGTCGTGCTGGCTGGCGGTCTTGGTCGCCGCATGGGCGGCACCGACAAGGGCCTGCAGGAACTGCGCGGCCAGCCGATGGTGCATTGGGTGATCGAACGCCTGGCGCCGCAGGTCGATGAACTTTTGATCAACGCCAACCAGAATGGCGAGCGCTATGCAGCTTTCGGTCATCGCGTCGTACCGGACCAGATCCCCGATTTCGCCGGCCCGCTGGCCGGCCTGCATGCGGCGCTCTCAGCCGCGACCCACCCGCTGGTCGCCACCGCCCCCTGCGATTCGCCCTTCCTGCCGGCTGACCTTATTTTTCGCCTGCTTTCGGCGTTGACCGCAGCAGATGCCGATCTCGCCGTGGCCAAGACCTTCGATCAGGCGCATCCGGTTTTTTGCCTATGCAAGCGCAGTGTTTTGCCGCACTTGACCGAGTTTCTCGAAAGCGGTGGACGCAAGATCGACCGCTGGTATTCAACCCTGAACATCGTTGAAGTCAATTTCGACGACGAGGCCGATGCCTTCGAGAACATCAACACCCGCGAAGAACTGGGCCGCTTCGAGACGGCTGGCAAAAACTAGGGAGCCACTGATTAATTCGTCATCCCCGCGAAGGCGGGGATCCAGCACCTTGATTCTCATGGGTTCCCGCCTTCGCGGGAACGACGAAACGGGATTAAATCAGTGCTTCCCTAGCACCCGGTCATTCCGGCAGGCAGACGTTGCCTTTTTCATCGAGCGGAAAAAAAGGATTCCAGCAGACTTCCCAAAGGAAGCCGTCGGGATCGGCAAAGTAACCGCGATAGCCGCCCCAGAAGACTTTTTCCGCCGGCCGGACCAGTGTTGCGCCGACCGCTACCGCTTCCAGCAACAAACTGTCGACGGCCGCTGTTGATTCGACATTGTGGGCCAGCGTAAAGCCGGCAAAGCCGCTACCAACTGCTGAGACATTGGCATCCTCGGCTAGCGCCTGACGCTGGAACAAACCAAAGACCACCGTGCCGGCATTGAAGAAGGCGATTTCCGGCTGGCTGCCCGACGACTCACGCCAGCCGAGCGCCGCATAGAAGGCGCGGCTACGCGCCAGATCGCTGACGCCGAGGGTGATGAAGCTGATATTTTGTCGCATGCGAATGGCCTGTTTGATGGACACGGCCGCCCAGTCTATACCGGCGCCGGTTGGGCGTATTATGCGTATTCTCGCCCGATGAAGATGGTTGCCATGAAACGCCGCTTTCCCCTGCATGTGCATATTTCGACGCTGTTCATTGTCCTCATCCTGATCGTCGGCGGTGTCATTGCAGGGCTTGGCTACAAGATCAGCCACAACATTCTCGAAACCACTGCCAGCGAATTGAACATCCGCATCGGCCGGGAAACCGAGAGCGCCTTCACCAATATCATCGCCCCTGCCGAAATGGCGACGCGGCTATTGAGTTTCGACAACATCACCCAGGCCGGATCACTTGAAGAGCGGCTGGCCAGTCTCGGTTTTCTGCGCGCGGCGCTGAGCAACTCCACGGCGCTGACCTCGCTCTATATCGGCTACGGCAATGGCGACTTCTTTCTGGTTCGCCACATCCTGAGCGGGCTTGAAGGCAAATTCTTCAACGCGCCGGAACAGACTGCCTACATCATCCAGAGCATCGACCATCCTGACGGTTCACCCCGCGGCCGCTTCATTTTTCTCGACGCCGAACTCACTACCCTTCGCAGCGATGAGCGTCCCGATTATGCCGACACCTACGATCCGCGCCAGCGCGACTGGTACAAGGCGACGCTGGGCGCCGTCGGCCAGATCAAAAGTGCGCCCTATCTTTTCTTTACCAACCACAAAGTCGGCATCACCATCTCCAACCGGGCCGGCCGGGGCGATGCCGTGGTCGGCGGCGACATCCTGCTCGAAACCCTGGACCGCTCGCTGGCGGAGCAGAAAGTGACCCCGGGCAGCCAGGTGGTGCTGGCCAACCACATGGGCCGGACCATTGCCTATGAAGACTCGGCCAAGGCCATCAAGCTGCCGGAAGGCCCGAATGGGCAGCCGGTTCAGGCCGGCATCGGTGAACTGGGCATACCCGTTCTCGCCCGTCTGGCGCCGATGCTGCAAGGCATGAACGGGACGCTTGATCAGGAACTGTCGCTCGATGTTGCCGGCGAAGAATGGCACGCCTCAATTCACCCGCTCAGTCTGGAAGGCGCCAACCCGCTGTTCCTGATCACCGCGATTCCTGATCGCGAACTGATGGCGGCCACCTACAAGCTGCTCCGGCAGGCCCTGATCGTGATGATCATCGTCATTCTGCTCGCCATGCCGATCACCTGGGCGATGGCACGCGGTGTCTCGGAACCGCTGCGCGAACTGGCGGTTGAGGCCGAGGCCATCCGCCGCTTTGAGTTTGCGCGGCCGGTCAAGGTGGAATCGCTGGTCCTTGAAGTGAACGATCTGGCGCAAACCATGGACAGTATGAAGCGGACGATTCGCCGCTTTATCGACATCAGCATGGCGGTCGCTGCCGAACCCAATTTTGACCGCCTGCTACCGCGCCTGCTGACCGAAACGATCTCCGCCGCCGAGGCCGATGGCGGTCTGCTCTACCTGAACGATAGCGAAAAACTGGTCCCGACCACAGCGCTCAAATCGGATGGCACGGCGCTGCCGCTCAGCACCACCACAATCGCCACAACGGCCATCGACACGCTGCTCGGCCGGGCCTTGAGCAATGGCCAGGCACTCGCCGGCCGGCTCAACCCAAAAGACATCGCCGCCCTCGACCTGGCCGAAGTGCTGCAGAAAACCGGCGCCAGCCATGCCATCGCCGTGCCGCTGCTCAACCGCGACAAAAATCTGGTCGGCGCCTTGCTGCTGCTCCGTCATGATGAAACGGATGTGGCGCGCTTGAGCTTCATCGAGGCTGTCTCCGGCTCGGCGGCAGTTTCGCTGGAAAACAAGGAGCTGATCAAGGCCCAGAAGCTGCTCTTCGAGGCCTTCATCAAGTTGATCGCCGGCGCCATCGACGCCAAAAGTCCTTACACCGGCGGCCACTGTGCCCGCGTGCCGGAACTCACCAAGATGCTGGCCCGTGCCGCCTGCGCCGAAACGAGCGGCCCGTATCGGAACTTCCAGCTCAATGAGGAAGAATGGGAAGCCGTCCATGTCGCCGCCTGGCTGCACGATTGCGGCAAGGTGACGACGCCGGAGTATGTCGTCGACAAGGCGACCAAGCTGGAAACCCTGTACGACCGCATCCATGAAGTACGCATGCGTTTCGAGGTCCTCAAGCGCGACGCCGAAATCACCTGCCTGACGGCCATCGCGGCCGGGACACCGGAAGCTGCGGCACGCCAGACGCTGGGCGACACCCTGGCGCAAATCGACGACGACTATGCCTTTATCGCCAGTTGCAACGAGGGCGGCGAAGTGATGGCGGAAGAAAAACTGGTCCGCCTCAGGGCCATCGCGGCCCGAACGTGGACGCGAACCCTCGATGACCGGATCGGCATTGCCCACGAAGAGCTGGAACGCAAGGCGCGGACCGTGGCACCGACGCTACCGGTCACTGAATCTTTGCTGGCCGACAAGCCGGAACACCGCTTCGAGCGCCGGGCACAGGACCGGATGCCGGCCGACAATAAATGGGGAATCCGCATGGCGGTACCCGAACTGCTCTACAACAAGGGGGAGCTTTACAACCTCGCGGTTGCCCGCGGCACGCTATCGGAGGAAGAGCGCTACAAGATCAATGAGCACATCGTGCAGACCCTGATCATGCTCAGCCAGTTGCCCTTCCCCAAGCACCTGCGCCAGGTGCCGGAAATTGCCGCCGGCCATCATGAAAAGATGGACGGCACCGGCTATCCAAGACGGCTGTGCAAGGCGGAAATGAGTCCGGTGGCGCGGATGATGGCGATTGCCGACATTTTCGAGGCGTTGACTGCGGTCGACCGGCCTTACAAGAAGGGAAAAACGCTTTCGGAATCGATCCGGATCATGTCCCTGATGAAGCAGGAGCATCATATCGATCCCGAACTGTTCGATCTCTTCCTGAAATCAGGCGTCTATCTCGAGTACGCCCGACGATTCATGAAAACTGAGCAGATCGACCATGTCGACATTGCTGCCTATATCGAGAACTCGACTGCCGCCTGAGCTTTATCGTTGGTGCCCAGCGCCAGCGTGTCGAGAATGAAGGCGACGACTGCGGCCGGCTGATTGAGATCGAGCCAGGGCAGCGTGCTGCTCACCGGCGCGGCGCTGGCGACGGCGATGACATGCGGATCATCCGGAAATAGCTGCGGCTTGCCGATTTCCGCCCGGTAAACTTCAATTTTCGGGATCGGCTCATGCTTGTACCCCTCGACCAGCACCAGATCACAGGGCGAAAGCCGGGCAAGCGCCTCACTTAACTTCAATTCAGGCCGTCCGCGCAACTCATGGATGACCGCCCAGCGATTTGCCGAGGTGACCAAAACCTCACGACAGCCGGCGTGACGATGGCGGTGGGAATCCTTGCCCGGGTAGTCGATTTCAAATTCGTGGTGGGCGTGCTTGATCAGTGAAACCGCCAGCCCACGCGCTTCGAGCAGGCCGATAACCTGTTCGACCAGTGTCGTTTTCCCGCTACCGGACCAGCCGGCGAAACCGATAACTTTCATTTCCATCCGTCTCTGGGTATGCCCTTGAACGGCGGCAATTATCCACATTTCCGGGAGCGCATCGCGAAAATTCGCCAGGGCGGTATTGTGGTAAACCGATAGTGCGCCGCAACAATTGTTGCCTATATACTCCGCGCGCAGGATACAAGATACCCATAAAAGGATTACAGCAATGAACGTCAAAGTTCACTATCGCATCACCCAGGATCGCGCCGGCATTCCGCAGGATTTTGCTGCGGCGCGTCGTTTTGTCGCCAGCGAAGGCCAGGCCATCGAGGCCATCGCCAAATCAACGCTGGCTGCGGATTACCAGATTCCGCTGCACGCTGTGCACATCTGCCGGATCGAACACTAGCCACCACCGCGCTGGGTCGCCCGGTCGACCCGCGCCAGCAGGGCAGCCACAGCAACTTCATCGCCTCCCCGCACGCTGATTTCAAGGCGCAGGGAGGCGAGTTGCAGCGCACCAATTTGTCGTGTTTCTTGACGCTGCAACGCAAAATGCAGTTGCACCTCACCTTCGACTAAAAGCAGCCCGCTGGCGTCCTCGCTGACGGCAGCGCCAAAAGCCTGCGCCAAGGCACGCCGAAATTCTTCCGGCGTGCTGGTCATCTGCCGTACCCGGCTGTTGCTCCAGGGGAAAGGCCCGTCAGCCACCGGCAATCGGTGGCCAGACAGCGAGTACGTCACCTTCCCGCAGCGCCGTCGTCGCCCTTCCGGCTGGTGGCACAAAAACGCCATTGACCAGCACCAGATGAGTCAATTTCGCCGGCAACAAAAATGGCGCTAAAACCGTGTCGACCGCAGCATGCTCGGCCACCTCGATTTCCGTCCGGTTGTTCTTGCTGCCGGGCGGCAGATAGTCGGCCAGCGTCGCGTAGAGCTTGACGGTGACGCGCATGGGCTAGCTGTTGGGCCGCTGACAGGCGATATAGGCTTCGACAAAACGGGTCGGCGTGGCGAGTAATTTCTGCTTCCAGGCACCCAGTTTTGTTTTGCCCTGAATCAGCCCGCGCAAGGCGCCGACGTGCTCGGTCAGGCCCACCGAGGTCGCCCCGACCAGCACCTCGCCCTGAAACTGCAGGCTGATGTAACGACCATTCGCTTCATCAGCCTTCTCGACGCCATCGCCGCCCTCGACGCCTTGCCATTCGCCGAACGAGGAGGAAATCATGCCCATCGAATCGAGCACGTTGATCGCCAGCACGCCCTTCATCTGCGTCGCCTGCCCGGCCATGTTGAGTGCCGCGATCCGCGCCTGATCGACGGCATTGGGCTGAATGGCCGAAACCAGATGCCGGCCGCTAAACAAATCCGGCGCCTCGGCGACGTCGCCGGCGGCGTAGATGCCGGGCACCGAAGTCTGCATGCCGGCATCGACCAGAATGCCCTTGGCGACATGGACCGCCGTGCCTTCGAGGAAAGCGATGTTGGGCGCAACGCCGGCGGCGACAATCAACAGATCGCATGCCAGCTGCTCGCCGGTGGTCAAAGTTACGGTCAACGGGGAATTCTCGCCTTTTTCGATGCGCTCGACACCGGCTTGCGTCACCACCCTGACTCCCTGTTTTTCGACCCAGCGCTTGATCATGCTGCCGGCTTCCGGCGTCATCATCCGCGGCACCATGCGGTCGCCCATCTCGACCACGGTCAGTTGCACGCCGCGTTTGACCAGCTCTTCCATGATGATGCAGCCGATAAAGCCCGCCCCCAACTGCAGCACGCGCGAACCGGGCTGGGCCAGCCGGGCAATGTTGCGGGCATCCGCCAGCGTCCAGCAGGTCTGCGCCTCTGGCAGGTCGATGCCGGGAATCGGCGGGCGGACCGGGTGCGAACCGGTGGCAATCAGCAGTCGGTCATAACTTTCAAATTGGCCATCCTCGAACAAAATTGTCTGTTTTTCGGTGTTGACCGCAACCACCCGCCCCCGCCGCTGCGTAATGCGCAGACTGGCGAAATGGTCGGCTGTTTTCCGCAGGTAAGTGCCGGTTTCATCGATATTGCCTTCGAGCAGATAGGGAATCGCCATCCGCGAATAAGGCGGCTCGTCTTCGTTGCCGACGAGCAGGATTTCGTCAGCCGGGGCAACCCGGCGCAGCGTTTCGGCAGCCACCACACCGGCGGGGCCATTGCCAAGAATAATGTGTTTCATGAAGGTCCTCTCCGAATGGGAAAAAAGCGGGGAAGCGACTGGCGCGACCCCGCTTTGTGGCGCACCTCGAATCAGAGGCCCAGTCGTTCCAGCGTTGCTGCCGCCGGAATGCCTTCCGGCGTCCAGCCACGCACCTGGTAATACTCCGGCTTCATCTTGTCGAGGCCGCTGACCACACCCTTGCCCGGCCCCGTCTTGCAGCCTTCGGTCTTCAGACGCGGCGGCAGGTCGTCATCCTTGGCAGTCAGGCCGGCTGCCAGATTGAACTGGCGCTCCATGTTCCAGATCCGCTCGCCGACCAGATTCAGTTTGTCCATCGACCAGTCGCCTTCGCAGGCGGCCTGGATCTGCGGCTGCACATCGGCCAGCGTCCAGGCAAAGCTGGTGAAGACGCAAATACCCGCCGAGTCGAAGACCCCGGTCGCATCCTGAAAAGCCTTGAGCAACTCCGGTTTGCCTTCGGTGGCCAGCGGATCGGTCTTGACCGGAATGCCGAGCACTTCGGAAGCCACGGTGTAACCACGCAAATGGCAGGCGCCGCGATTGGAGGTCGCGTAACCCAGCCCGATGCCCTGAATGCCACGACCGTCGTAGGCCGGAAATTCCTGGTTCTTGACGCTCATCGAGAGGTCGGGACGGCCATATTTGGCACACATGCGGGCACTGCCCAGACCGAGATCCTTGCCGAAACCCTGGCCAGTGGCAGTCATTTCAGTCAGCTTGCAGAGCGCTTCCGCCGAGCCGAAGGGTGCCTCAAGACCAATCTGCTCCTTGGTCAGGATACCCAGCTCAAAAAGCTCCATCGCGGCACCGACCGTGGCGCCGAAGGAAATCGGATCCATGCCGTGCTCGTTGCATAACATGTTGGCGTACTGCAAAGCCTCCAGATCGCCGACGCCATTGGCCGCACCCAGCGCCCAGGCCGCTTCGTATTCCAGACCGCCGGAAGCGCCCCAGTATTTCGGGCTATTCTTGACGCTGAAATGGGTTTCATCCATTTTTGAAATACGCCCGCAGGCGATGGTGCAGCCGAAACAGGCGGCATTGGTCACCAGATGCGCCTTGCCGTCGGTCGGCCGCTTTTCGTGCATGGCTTCGGCGGAAATCTTGCCGGCATCCTCGAACTGGACATCACGGTGATTGCGTGTCGGCAGCGCCCCCATGTCGTTGATCACATTCATCAATACCTGCGTGCCGTAGGTCGGCAAGCCCTGGCCGGTTACCGCGTTATCGGCCAATACTTTCTTGGCCGCCGTCGTCGCCGCGAGGAAAGCCGGAAAATCCTTGATTCCGGAAACACCCTTGGTGCCGCGAATCGCCACCGCCTTCAGGTTTTTCGACCCCATCACGGTGCCAACCCCAGAGCGCCCGGCCGCCCGATGCAGGTCGTTGATGATGCCGGCGTAGAGCACGCCGTTTTCACCGGCCCCGCCAATCGAGCAGACCCGGGTCAGCGGGTCCTGATGCAGGCGCTTGATGGTTTCCTCGGTTTCCCAGCAGGTCTTGCCCCACAGATGAGCCGCATCGCGCAGTTCCGCCTTGTCGTTCTCCAGCGCGAGATAAACCGGTTTCGGCGATTTGCCCTCGAAAATGATCATGTCCCAGCCGGCAAACTTCAATTCGGCGCCAAAGAAGCCGCCGGAATTGGAACAGGCGATGGCATTGGTCAGGGCGCCTTTGGTCACTACCGTGTAACGGCCACCGGTTGAAGCCATGGTGCCGGTCAGCGGGCCGGTGGCCATGATCAGCTTGTTCTCGGGCGCCAGCGGATCAACCTTGGGGTCGATTTCCGAAGTCAGATATTTCGAGGCCAGACCGCGCGAGCCGAGGTAATCGTTGGCCCATTCCATGTTCAGTGGCTCGGGGGTGCAGGTGCCGGCGGTCAGATTCACGCGCAGCACTTTTCTATTCCATCCCATGATCTTTCCTCCTTACGCCGCGACAGCAGCAGTATTGGCCTTGGCCGCCCAGGACCGCATGCGGTCCAGCCCGGTCCAGTCGGCATCAACGTAGGTAATGGCGGCAGTCGGACAGGCGCTGGCGCACTTCGGATCGCCGTCGCAAAGATCGCACTTCTGCACCTTGCCCAGATCGGCCATGTAATTGATCGTGCCAAAGGGACAGGCGATGGTGCATACCTTGCAGCCAACGCAGGTCGACTCCTTGACCACCTTGGCCCCGGTCAGCGCATTGATCACGATGGCATCGACCGGGCAGGCGTTCATGCACCAGGCGTCGGCGCACTGGGTACAGGTGTAAGGCACCTTGCGACCTTCATGTTCGAAATCGAAAACCTTGATTC
>CAYWNX010000067.1:0-10297 GCA_964459735.1 uncultured Dechloromonas sp.
TGGGCCAAAAGCCGGCTGGCCGCCAATCCGGCCTGCAGGCTGGGCATCGTGGCGCCCGATCTGGCCGGCGTCCGCGATCGTCTGGAATTCATGCTTGACGACGCTTTGCACCCGGCACTGATTCGTCCGGATGCCGCTGAAGCGCCGCGCTGCTTCAACTTTTCGCTTGGCCGCAGCCTGGCCGATCTGCTGCTGATCCGGGTCGCCCTCGATCTGCTGGCGCTCGGCAGTGGCCGCGCCAAGATCGAGCAGAGCCGGCTTTCCGCCCTTTTGCTGGCCAGCGGCTGGGGCGCCGGCGAAGCTGAAGCGGATGGCCGGGCCCGGCTGGATACCGCCTTGCGGCGCGATCTGCCTTATTTCACCACCTTGCCGGCGCTGATTCGCCTGGCCGGCCGCTTGGCCGAAGATGCACCGCCGCTTTGCCCGCAAAGCATCGCGGCGCTCGCTGGCTTTGTCGAAGCCATGAGCCAGGCGACGAAAACCTTGCTGCCAAACGCCTGGGCGGTGCTCTTTCAGCAGGCCCTGAAAGCCGCCGGCTGGCCTGGAGATCGTCAACTTTCCAGCCACGAATTCCAGGCCCACCGTGCTTTCGGTGAAGTGCTCGACAGCTTTGGCCGTTTCGATAGCCTGCTCGGGCCGCTGCCGCTGAATGAGGCGGTGCGCCGCCTTTCCCAGCTTTGCCGGCAACGTATTTTCCAGCCCGAAACCCGCGGGCGGCCGGCGATTCAGGTGCTGGGCGTGCTCGAAAGCGCCGGTCTCGACTTCGACGCGCTGTGGGTGATGGGCATGAACGACGATCTCTGGCCCCCGGCGCCGCGCCCGAATCCGCTGTTGCCGGCCGAACTGCTGCGGGCGGCCGGGGCGGCCCATGCCAGCGCCGAGGTCGAGCTCGATTTCGCCAGGCGCGTCCATAGCCGCTTGCTGCTGGCCGCGCCGGACGTGCATTTTTCCTATGCCCAGGCTGACGGCAACCGGGTGCTGCGCCCCAGTCCCTTGGTCGCCGGTCTGCCTGCCGCGGCCACGGCGCTGGCCAGCGTTGAAAGTCTGGCCGGGCAACTCGCCGGGCTGGCGGGTTCGACTTGCGAACAACTGGCCGATGCGCTGGCGCCGCCGGTCGGCGAAGGCGAAAAGGTTGCCGGCGGCAGCTGGCTGCTGCGCGCCCAGGCCATCTGCCCGGCCTGGGCCTACTACCAGTTCCGGCTTGGCGGCGAAGCGATGGACGAGCCGGTCGAAGGCCTCGATCCCGCCGCCCGCGGTACGCTGGTGCATGAGGCGCTGGAAGCGTTCTGGACGGCGGTGCGCTCCTCCGACGGCTTGGCTGCTTTGGGCGAATTGAGTCGCCGGCAGCGCATCGCCGAGGCGGTGGTCAAAGCCCTGCAAAGCTTTGAACTGGATCGTCGGGTCACCCTGCCGGCCCGCTTCCGTGAACTGGAGGCGGCGCGGCTGGAAAAGCTGCTCGATGTCTGGCTGGCCGTCGAAAGCAAACGCGGTCTGGCCTTCGAAGTCATCGCCTGCGAGCAGCCGGCCGAAGTCGAGATCGAGGAAATCAGGGTCAAAATGGTCGTTGACCGCATCGATCGGCTGGCCGATGGCCGGCAGGTCATCATCGACTACAAGACCGGCGCCACGGTCGACACCAAAAACTGGGCAGAACCGCGGATCACCGAACCGCAACTGCCGATCTACGCCGCGCTGGTCAACGACGAAGTCGCCGCCGTCGTCTTCGCCCAGGTGTTGCTCGACAAACCGGCCTTCGCCGGCGTCGCCGACGAAAAGGACATCCTGCCGGGCGTGCATGGCATCGGCGACGAAAAGCAGAAAATCTTCGACTCCGCCGAATTCCCCGACTGGATCGCCGTCGTCACCCACTGGCGCGAACGGCTGCATGCGGTGGCGAAAGAGGTGAAGCAGGGGCAGGCCGGGGTTTTCTTTGCCGATGAAAAAGGGCTGCAATATTGCGAGGTGCTGCCGTTGTTGCGCTTGCCGGAACGGCGAAGATTGCTGGCCGAGGCCTTGGCGGAAAAATCAGCATGATGGATGCGACCATGGAAGCAACGCCTGGCCCCAGGGTCGACCGCCTGCAAGAGGACGAAATCGCCCGTGACCGGGCCTTGAATGTCGCCTCCTTCATCGTCGAAGCGCCGGCCGGGGCTGGCAAGACGGAGTTGCTGACGCAGCGTTATCTGCGCCTGCTGGCGGTGGTGGAAAATCCCGAAGAAGTGCTGGCGCTGACTTTCACCAACAAGGCCGCGACCGAAATGCGCGACCGCATTCTCGGCAGCCTGGAGCGCGCCGCCGCTGGCGAAATGCCGGTACAGCCGCACAAGCGCTTGACCTTCGATCTCGCCCAAAAGGTGCTGGCCCACGACCGCGAACGCGCCTGGGCCTTGCTCGGTCATCCGGGGCGGCTGCGCATTACGACGCTGGATGCGCTGTGTGCCAGCCTGGCCCGGCAGATGCCTTATCTCAGCCGTTTCGGCGCCCAGCCCGGGGTCAGCGAGGATGCCGCGGCGCATTACGCCACCGCCGCCCGGCGGACGCTGGAGATGGTTGAAGGCGAGGGGGCCGACGCCGACGTGGTGGCCGCGGCGCTGGCTTTCATGGACAACAACGCCGGCCGACTCGAGCGCCTGCTGGTCAATATGCTCGGCCGCCGCGACCAGTGGCTGCACCACGCGACGCGGATCGAAAACGGCGAGATGAAGAGCGAGGTCGAAGCTGGTTTCGCGGCGCTGATCGAGCGCGATCTGGCGCCGATTGCCATGCTGCTCGATGCCGGCTGGCAGGGCCGCCTGATGCCGCTGGCCCGGTTTGCCGCGGCCAATGTGCCGGCTGTGCTGGAAGCGCTTTTCGACTGGTTTTTGCCGTTGACCGCAGCAATCGGGGATTTGCCGCACTGGCAGGCGCTGGCGAATCTGCTGCTGACCGGTACCGGCACGCTGCGCAAGGCCTTGAACAAAAATATCGGCTTTCCGGCCGACAAGGAGTTCAAGCCGCAAAAGGAGGCAATGAGCGCGCTGCTCGCCGATCTCGCAAGCGTGCCCGGCATCGAGGCGGCTTTGGGTCAGATCGGCGGCTTGCCGTATCCGGAATTGAGCGATGCCGAATGGTCGACCGTGGAAGTCTTCTCGCGCCTGCTCCGCTTGGCGGCCGGGCAGTTGTGGCTGGCCTTTCAGGAGGCCGGCGAGGTCGATTTCATTGAAATCGCTGCCCGCGCCGGTCTGGCGCTGGGTGACGACGAGGCGCCGACCGATCTGGCGCAAGCGCTCGATTACCGCATCCGGCATCTGCTGGTCGATGAGTTCCAGGACACCAGCCCGACCCAGGTGGCGCTGATCGAAAAATTGACCCGCGGCTGGATGCCGGACGATGGCCGGACGCTGTTCGTGGTCGGCGATCCGATGCAGTCGATCTATCGCTTTCGCAAGGCCGATGTCGGGCTTTTCCTGCGCGTTCGCGAGCGCGGCATCGGCGATATCCGTCTCGAACACCTGCGCCTGTTCCGCAACAACCGTTCCTTTCCGGGCATTGTCGATTGGGTCAATACGGCTTTCCCGAGCATTTTCCCGCCGCAGGATGTGCCGGAGATGGGCGCGGTGCGCTATGCCGAATCGGCCGCGACACGGCCTGCCCGCGAGGACAGCGGCGTCAGCATCCATCCGCTGATCGAGCGCGAGGACAGCGCAGCCGCCGAAGACGAAGCGCGCTGTATTCTCGAGCTGATTCTGGCGGCGCGGCGCGATTATCCGGCCGAACGCATCGCTATCCTCGTCCGCGCCCGTAGCCACCTTGACGCGCTGGTCGGCGAAATCCGCCGCAGCGCGCCCGATCTGCGCTTTCAGGCGGTGGAGATCGAAGGGCTGGATGGCCGGCAGCATGTCCAGGATCTGCTTACCCTGTTTCATGCCTTGCATCACCGCGCCGACCGCGTGCACTGGCTGGCGCTGCTGCGTGCCCCGTGGTGCGGCCTGCGTCTGGCCGATTTGCACGCGCTGGCGGCGGACGACAAGAAGCAAACCATCTGGCAGCTGATGCAGGATGAAACCCGCCTGACGCGATTGTCGGCCGAGGGCCGGCAGCGTTTGCGCCATTTGCGCGAAGTGATCGGGCTGGCCTTCGCCCAGCGCGGCCGGCAACACCCCCGGCGCTGGCTGGAAGGCGTCTGGCTGATGCTCGGCGGCCCGCGCTGTCTGGAAGCGCCGGAAGCGCTGGCCGATGTCGAGGCCTTCTTCCACCTGGTCGATAAACTCGCCGCCGCCCGCAATCTGAATGCCGAAACACTGGCTGCCCAAACCGCCGAGCTGTTCGCACCCCCCGATGCGCTGGCTGGTGACAGCGTGCAGATGATGACCATTCATAAATCGAAAGGCCTGGAATTCGAAACGGTGATCCTGCCCGGCCTGCACCGCACGACCGGCGGCAACGACAGCAGCCTGCTGCTGTGGGACGAAGTGGCCGGCGTCGATGGTCGCGAACACCTGCTGGTGGCGCCGATGAAGGCCAAGGGCGCCGGTAACGGGCAGCCGACCACCTACGATTACCTGAAAAAACTCGAAGCCGAGCGCGGCGCGCATGAAGACGAGCGCCTGCTCTACGTCGCCGCCACCCGTGCCATCCGCCGGCTGCATCTGGTCGGCGTTGGGCTGGCTGACGAGCAAAAGGATGACGGCCTGAAAGCGCCGGCCGCCGGCACGTTGCTCAATCTGCTCTGGCCGGGTGTCGCCCAGCCGGTTTTTGTGGCCGCGCTGGGCGATGAACCGGCACCGCTAACATCGATCAGCACAATCGATCCGGCGACTTTTGTGCCGCCCCTCGTGCGCCTGGCCGAGGTTGGCCTGCCCGCCACGCTGCAAGCTCTGCCGAGCGGCTGGCGCCAGACCGACAACGCCGTCGAACCGGAAGATTCGGCAAGCGGCCACGCGCTGGAAGCGGCTGTCGGGACGCTGGTCCATCGTTGTCTGGAACTGATCGCCCAGCAAGGTCTGGCGCAGTGGCCCGCGAGCCGTATTCATGACCTGTTGCCGGCTTACCGGCGCTGGCTGCTCGGGCATGGGGTTGGTGCCGGCGATGCGGACGCTGCGGCGGCTGAAGTGGTGGCGGCAGTCGTCACCACGCTGGCGTCCGAAAGCGGCCGCTGGGTCCTGGCCGAACATCCGGAAGGCGCCGCCGAGCAGGCCTGGAGCAGTGCGGTCGAGAATGCTCCGGTCAACCATGTAATTGACCGTATTTTCGTGGCCGACGGTTGCCGCTGGATCATCGACTACAAAACGGTGCGTCTGCCGGAATCCGCGCTGGCACAACGGGCCGAGGCCTTCCGGCCACAGCTTGAGCGTTATGCCGCCTTGTTCGAGGATGATTCTCGGCCGTTGCGGCTGGCCATCTACTTTCCGTTACAGGGGATGTTGTTCGAATTGAGCCGGTCAGCTGGTAGGTAATTATTAATCATCCGTTAACCGGTGCTGGTTATACTTTAGCCATAGTTTTATACGGAAACTGAAGCGACATGGGCTTCCTGCCACGCGCCTTGCTGATGGTCTCGCTCGCCTCTGCGGCGCTGTGCCCGCCTGCCCAGGCGCGTGACGAAAAGGCGCTGCGCATTGCCGTGATCGAGAATTCGCCGCCGATGGCCTTTCGCGATGCGAATGGTCAGTTGACCGGCTTCAGCGTGGCAATAATGCGGGCTTTGTGCCAGGAGATGGACGTGGTGTGCAGTTATCAGGTGACGACCCTCGATCAGGTGATCGATGATGTCGCCAGTGGCACGGTTGATGTTGCCGCAGTCAGCCTGCTCGATACGCCGGAGCGTCGGGCGCGGGTGATTTTCAGCAAGCCCTATTTCCGCTCGATCACGTTGTGGTTCGCCTTGCCGGGGGTGCAGCCCGGACAGGCCGGGGTGCGCGTCGCGGTGGTGCGTGGTTCGGCCCAGGAGCGTTTCGCCCGCAGCAAGGCCTGGGAAACGGTGGGTGTCCGGACCAACGGCGAGTTGGCCGAGCCGCTGATCGCCGGCGTGGCGCAGGCCGCCATCAGCCCGATGAACACCGGGCTGAATCTGATGAAAATGCCGGCGTTTCAGCAACTCGGCCTGGTCAGTACGGTGATGACCGAGCCGGAACTGGGTGGCGATGCCTCTTTTGGTATTTCGCCACGCCGCCCGGCGTTAAAAGAACAAATTGATGCGGCACTTGATCGCATCAAGCGGAACGGGACGTATGATCGAATCAACTCCCAATTTCTGCCTTTTCGGGTGAATTGATGCGCTTTTTACCGTTTGTTTTGCTGCTTTTTTTGAGCTTGCCCACCTTTGCCCACGTGCCGGAGCTGCGTATTGCCGTTGGCGTCCAGCGGGATGGTCTGACGGCTTTCAATGAAGACCTGGCGCGCGCGATTTGCCGCCGGGTCAACGCCCGCTGTCGCACCACCAACATCACCTTTAGCGAAATATTGCCCGGCATCGAGGCGCAAAAATTCGAGCTTGGCTTCGGCAATTTCCTGCGTACGCCGGAACGCGAGGCGCGGGTGGCGTTCAGTGACCCGATTTGGCGTTCCTCATCGCGCCTCGTTACCACACCGGCCACCGCCCGGCGCTTTGCTGCCGAACAGGGGGCCGAGATTGCTCTCGACAGTTTGCGTTATGCGCGCATCGTCGCGCTGCCCGAAACGCAGCAGTACAGTTATCTGCAAGGCCGGGCCGGCCGGAATGGCTTGACCGTCGTGGTCGCCAAATCCTATGGCGAGGCTTTTGCCATGTTGCATGAAGGCAAGGCCGACTTTTGCCTGCTCCCCATGTTGAGTGCCTACGTTCAGTTTGGCCGGGAAGAGGCCGGCCGGTTCGAGTTTTTTGGTGCCCCGATTGCCGGCGGCGGTCTCGGCGGCAGCGTCCATATTGCCCTGCCAAAAACCGACGAGGCCTTGCGCTATGCGGTGAATAAGGCGATTGCCGCACTACGGGCCGACGGCACCTACCACCGCATCGTGCGACAGTATTTTCCCTTCAGTCTGGAGTGAGGGAAATGAGCTCTCTATTTGGCTTCAAAAGCATCCGCGCCGGACACGCCTTTGCGCTGCTGGCAGTGGTCTTTGTGCTGACTTTCGGCCTGATGGTGACGCTGGTCGTCCTCGACCAGCAACGCGTGGTCAATGCGACCAGTCGTCTGCAGGAGCAGACGGTGCCCGAAATCATCCGTTACCAGCGCCTGGCGCGTAATCTGGAGCAGCTTCGCCAAGAGGGCGAGCGCCTGTTTGCGGCGTCCACACCCCAGGCCCGGCAGCAGGCCATTTTCGTCGTGACGCTGGTGTCCAGCCATCCGAGCGTGCTGGAGCACCCCGAATCGGCGCAAATGGCACGGCAAACCGAGCGTTTTCTGGTTGAGGTGATGCGTCAGTCAGCAACCGACAGCCGGGCCTTTGCCGCCAGCTATGATGATTGGCAGCGCCTGGCTGCCCGCCTCGGCCTGCTCGTTGACGATGTTTCGATTCAGGGCATCAACCTGGCGCATGCCGACCTGAGCGATGTCTCGGCCGCCATGCGTCACGCCCGTATCAAGCTGACGGTGGCGCTGGTTGTGGTCGGCCTGTTCCTCATGCTTTTCCTGGTTTTGCTGCGCGCTCACCTGATCCACCCCTTGCAGCGCATCGACCGGGCCTTGTCCAATCTCGGCGTCGATCGGCCGGCACCCGAGTTCAAAGCGTCGGCGATGGTCGAAATTCATGCGGTCGAAGAGGCAATCGGCGAGCTGCATGCTTCCTTGCAGCAAAACGAAGAGGCAAGGCAGGCGCTGGAAAAGCTCGCCAACAAGGATGGTTTGACCGGGCTGACCAACCGCCGCCATTTCATGCTGACGGCCGATGCCGAATTGCAGCGCGCTCAGCGCTATCAGCGGCCGATCACCGTCGGCATGGCCGACCTCGATTTTTTCAAGCAACTGAACGATACCTACGGCCATGCCGCGGGCGATGCCGTTCAGCGCCCCTAAGACGGTTTGAAGCAGGATACCTTGCGCCAGTCCGACATGGTTTGCCGCTATGGTGGCGAAGAGTTTGCCTTTATCTTCCCGGAGAGCACGCTGGCCGAGACCGAGAAGCTGGCCGAACGCTTCCGCGCCCTTTGCGCCGATTACGATATTCGCCTGGCCGATGGCCGCCTGGTGCAGGTCACCATGAGCATGGGCTTGGCCGATGCCAGCGATTGTCCGATTGAAGTGGCGCTGAAGCGGGCTGACGAGGCGCTTTATGAAGCCAAACACCAGGGACGCAACCGGGTGGTGGTCGCGAAGGCCTTGGCGGGGCGTTGAGTCGATGCATGTTCTGATTGTCGAAGATGACCGCCTGATTGCCGAGAATCTCTACGACTTTCTCGAATCCCGCGGCCATCAGTGCGATTTCGCCACCAGCCTGACTGCCGCCCGGCCGCTGCTCGCCGCCGGCGGCATTGATGCCCTCATTCTCGACCGCAACCTGCCGGATGGCGACGGTGCCACGCTGGCCCGCAGCCTGCGCAGTGACGGCAAAATGCTGCCGATCTTGATGTTGACCGCAAGAGATACGCTGGACGACAAACTGGCCGGTTTCGATGCCGGGGTGGACGACTATCTGGCCAAACCCTTTGCGCTCAAGGAGGTCGAGGCCCGTCTGCTCGCCCTGCAACGACGCCATGCAGCGGTGCCGCGCAACGATGGCGGTCGGCTCAGTCTTGGTCCGCTGACTTACGATGCCTCGGCGCAGGAAGTGTCTTTGCACGGCCAACTACTGAGCTTGCCGCCCAAGGCCATCCGCCTGCTGGCCGTGATGCTGCCGCACCCGAACCGGCTGTTCTCCCGGCGCGAACTGGAAATCGCCATCTGGGGCCATGAGCAGGCATCCAGCGACAATTTGCGCAGTGTGCTGCACACGGTGCGCAAGGCGCTCGGCGACGGTGTTGAAATCCAGAATACTCATGGCCTCGGCTACAAACTTGTCAGTCGTTAAACGCTCGCCCAGCATGCGTTTTCGGGTGGCGGCTTCACTTGCCGCGCTGGCCCTGCTCGTCCTCGTCGCCCAGTCGGTCGCGATGATCCTGCTGCTCGACGAGAAGGAAGAAGAGTTCATCGAGAATCAGCTCAGCGACCAGATTGCGCACAGCATGGCCATCTGGCGTCAGTCACCCGGCGCCGCCTTTCCCAACACGCCGAGCATGTTCCTTTACCGGGTCGGGAAAGGCGAAGCCGGAGACAAGGTGCCACCGCTGTTCGCCGGACTCAAGGTCGGCAACCATGAGTTATTTCAAGGTGACAAGGAGTTCCACGTTGCCGTCCGCGAGGACGAAGGTGCCCGCTACATCCTGGCTTACGACGTTGAGGATCACGAATCGCGACTGGACAGCCTGATGCTGTTGACCGTCACCGCCTCGGTATTGCTGGGCGTGCTGACGCTTTTTGCCGGCTATCTGTTGGCCAGCCGCCTGACTCGCCGGCTGGAGCGGCTGGCCAAACGCGTTGCCGCGGATGCACCCGGGCCGCTGGCCGAGCCGGGCATGGAGAGCGAAGTGCAGGCGGTGGCTGAAGCGCTCGATCAGTATCGCGAGCGGCAAAGCGCCACCCTCGAACGCGAGCGCGCCTTTGCCGCCAACCTGTCGCATGAACTGCGCACCCCTTTGAGCGGCATCCGGACCGATGCCGAAATGCTGGTCACGTTGCCCGATGCCGCCGAGGCGATTGTCCGACGCGGAAATCGCATCATAAGTAGCGTCGACCGCATCAATGGTCTTGCCGGCAGCTTGCTGATGCTGGCGCGTGAGGCCAAACCGGGCTTGCCCGAGGAAATTCGCCTGCAGCCGGCCATTGAGTCGGTCTGGGCTTCACTGATGCTGGCGACACCCAAGCCCGTGGGCCTGCGCCTGGAAATTCCCGAAGCAAGCACGCTGTTTGCCGATGTCTCGCTGTTCGACCTGGTGATGCGCAACCTGCTCGATAACGCACTGCGTTACAGCGAGTCGGGGGAGATTGTTTGTGTTCTGACGGGTAGCCGACTGAGCGTGCGCGATACCGGGCCGGGCTTTGCCGAAGGTGACCTGGAGCGGGTTTTTGACCGCTTTTTCATCGGCCCGCGTGGCACCAACGGCCTTGGTCTGGCGCTGGTTCGCCATGTCTGCACGGCCAGCGGCTGGACGGTCAGCGCCCGCAACGCGCCAGCAGGCGGTGGTGAGGTCAGCCTCGATCTGGGCGGCAGCTTGTTGCCGGGCGTAGCCTGAAAGCAGGGCAATCGGGATTGTTTTGGGTTGGGTTGCTTCTAATGAGCTTGGGCTTCCGCCTTGCTGGCGGGC
>CAYWNX010000068.1:0-10242 GCA_964459735.1 uncultured Dechloromonas sp.
CACGATTGAGATCGATGCCGGATTTGCCATGAAAATCTTCATGCAGCGATTTCCCGGCATCCTCTTCCAGATGCGCTCGCGTCAGATGCACCACTTTCTCGTAGGCCTTGTCGCCCAGCCCCACCTGCAGCGTGATGGCGCCGCCGACAACGACCGGCAGATCCATCTGGCTGATCTGATAGCCCTTGGGCAAGTCGGGATAAAAATAATTTTTACGGGCAAAGACCGATTTAGCCGCGACTTCGGCGCCAATTGCCAGACCAAAGCGGATGGCGCATTCCACGGCTTTTTTATTCAGCACCGGCAAAACACCGGGCAAAGCGAGGTCGACCGCGCAAGCCTGGGTATTGGGTGCCGCGCCAAATGCCGTCGAGGCACCGGAAAAAATTTTCGAAGCCGTCGCCAGTTGTGCGTGCGTTTCGATGCCGATCACTACTTCCCACTGATTCATAACTCTATCCGTTCAGAAACAACGCCCTGATTTTGCCTCGACCATGATCGGCCAGAGGTAACTGAAAGCATCCCGCTCGCAGGACTTGGGACAACTATTGAAGGCAATCGTCACCTTGTCGCCCTGTTCCCACATCCGCACCAGGCAATCAGGCTCACGCTTGTGCTTGAGTAGTGCCTGGGGCAGTTTTTCCGCCTGCTCGAAGTCGCCGAGATTGAAATTGCACGTACCGTAACCTTTGATCGCAACCTGGGCAGTAAAGGTTTTGACCTCGGCCTCCTTGACCAGCAAATCAAGCCGGGTTGCCGTGCCAATCGCGTCCCGATGCGAACACTTTGAGCGAACATTGAGCGGTCGGGTCGGCTGCGGCTTCAGGTTGCGGTTGGCCAAATACTTCAGCGTCGAATTTTTGAATTTCGGCTCAGTCGTTGGCAGAACCTCCGGCTTTACCGGCTCCGCTGCAACCGCCGGCTCGGGCGGCTTCTTTTCAACCTCGGCACACCCCACCGCGAACAAAACCAGCAAAACCGCCCACCACCGCCACATGTCTACTCGAGTCCGGCCGGCCGGCGCTGATGCCAGTCGGTCGCCTGCTGGTAGCGATGTGCCACATTGAGCAGTTGCGCCTCGGTAAAGTAGTTTCCAATCAACTGCAAACCGACCGGCAAGCCCCCGACAAAACCGCAAGGTACCGACATGCCCGGCAAGCCAGCCAGATTGACCGCGATGGTGTAGATATCCGACAGGTACATCTGTACGGGATCAGCCGCTTTTTCACCAAGTTTGAAAGCCGTCGTCGGTGAAGTCGGTCCCATGATGACGTCGCAATCCTTGAAAGCTTCGACGAAATCGTTGGCAATCAGGCGGCGAATGCGTTGCGCCTGCAGGTAGTAGGCATCGTAATAACCGTGCGACAGGACATAGGCACCAATCAGAATACGGCGCTTGACCTCGGCCCCGAAGCCCTGGGCGCGGCTCTTCATGTACATGTCGTCGAGACTGCCGTATTCCGGCGCCCGATAACCGTAGCGTACGCCGTCGAAACGCGACAGATTGGAACTGGCCTCTGCCGGCGCAATGACGTAATAGGCCGGCACGGAAAGGTGCGAATTGGGCAGCGAAACCTCAACCGTCGTTGCCCCCAGCTTTTCGTATTCGGCAAGCGCCGCGCGCACGGCAGCCATCACTTCAGCCGCGCAACCCTCACCGAAAAACTCTTTCGGTAAACCAATGCGCAAGCCGGCCAGGGGTTTTTCCAGATCACGCGAATAGTCTTCCTGCGGGCGATCAAGCGAGGTCGAATCATGCTCATCGAAGCCGGCCATCGTGTTCAGGAGCAGTGCGCAATCCTCGGCACTGGCCGCCATCGGCCCGCCCTGATCGAGCGAGGAAGCAAAGGCGATCATGCCGTAGCGCGAAACGACGCCATAGGTCGGCTTCAGGCCGGTGAGATTGCACAGCGCTGCCGGCTGGCGAATCGAGCCGCCGGTATCGGTACCAGTCGCCGCTGGCGCCAGACGGGCCGCCACAGCGGCAGCCGAACCGCCGGACGAACCACCGGGGACCCGGGCCTGATCCCACGGATTTCTCACCGGACCGAAAAATGAAGTTTCGTTCGACGAACCCATGGCGAATTCGTCCATATTCGTCTTGCCCAGCGACACCAGACCGGCTTCCGTTTCCATCTTGTGGATCACCGTCGCATCGTAGGGCGAGACGAAATTGGCCAGCATTTTCGAACCGCAGGTCGTCCGCCAGCCTTCAGCGCAGAAAATATCCTTCTGGGCAATCGGGATACCCGTCAATAGGCCAGCCGTACCGGCGGCGATGCGGGCATCGGCTGCTTTGGCGGAATTCAGGCTTTTTTTGGCGTCGACCGTAACAAAGGCATTCAAGGCCGGATTCAGACGATTGATCCGGTCGAGAAAAAGTTGCGTCAGCTCGACACTGGAAATCTGCTTCGCAGCCAGGGCCTGCGACAGTTGCTTGAGGCTGGCGTTGATCATTCGATCACCTTCGGCACGAGGTAGAGGCCGGCTTCGGTTTCCGGCGCGACGGCCTGGTAGGCAGCCCGGCGATCCTCCTCCGAGACCTCATCCTGACGCAGTCGCTGGCTAAGATCCTGGGCGTGGGCCATCGGCTCGACACCATGCGTATCCACCGCCTGCATCTGCTCGATCAATTGAAAAATGCCATTGAGATGGCCTTGGGTGCTGAGCGCCTCGGAATCGCTGATCTCGATGCGAGCGAGATGGGCGATGCGCTGAACCTGTTCTAGTGTGAGCGACATGGGGGGGTCAAAGACCTATGCTGCGGTGCACAAAGTCTTAAAATGTAAAGCGTTATAAGGTATCATAAAAGTTTTCCTGACCGCACCCCCCCCAAACGCGGAGTTACAGATGTTCGGTTTCCTAAGCAAATATTTCTCTAACGACCTCGCCATCGACCTTGGCACGGCAAATACGCTCATTTACGTGCGTGGCCGCGGCATTGTGCTCGACGAGCCGTCGGTAGTTTCGATCCGCCTTGAAGGCGGTCCCAACGCAAAAAAAACCATTCAGGCTGTCGGTAAAGAAGCCAAGGACATGCTCGGCAAAGCACCAGGCAGCATCACGGTTATTCGTCCGATGAAGGATGGCGTGATTGCCGACTTCACCGTCACCGAGCAAATGCTCAAGCAATTCATCAAGAAGGTGCATGACTCGAAGCTGTTCAGCCCGAGCCCGCGCATCATCATTTGCGTGCCTTCCGGCTCGACCCAGGTTGAACGCCGCGCCATCCGCGAATCCGCGATTGGCGCCGGGGCCAGCCAGGTGTACCTGATCGAGGAACCGATGGCAGCCGCGATCGGTGCTGGCCTGCCGGTTTCCGACGCGACCGGTTCGATGGTCGTCGATATCGGCGGCGGCACCACCGAAGTCGGCGTCATCTCCCTTGGCGGTCTGGTCTATGCCGGCTCCGTCCGCGTTGGCGGCGACAAGCTGGACGAAGCGATCATGAGTTACATCAGCCGTAACTACGGCATGATGATCGGCGAAAACACCGCCGAAAAGATCAAGAAGAACATCGGCTCAGCCTTCCCGGGTGCCGAGGTCAAGGAAATGGAAGTCTCCGGCATCAACAAGGCCGAAGGCATCCCGCGCAAATTCACGATTTCCTCCAACGAAATCCTCGAAGCGCTGACCGACCCGCTCAACCAGATCGTTTCAGCAGTCAAATCTGCGCTGGAAAAAACGCCGCCTGAACTTGGCGCCGACATTGCCGAAAAGGGCATGGTGCTGACCGGCGGCGGCGCGCTGTTGCGTGACCTCGACCGTCTGCTGATGGAAGAAACCGGCCTGCCGGTGATCGTGGCTGACGAACCCTTGACCTGCGTTGCCCACGGTTGTGGCCTGGCGCTGGAAAAGATGGACAAGCTGGCCAGCATTTTCGCTTCGGACTAATCTCTTGGCGCAGCTTAAGGGCTGATCGCGATGGCTGGCATCAATCACGCTCCACCACCGTTTTTCAAGCAAGGGCCAGCACCGCTGGCCCTTCTGATTTTCTATATCGCCATTTCTCTGGCGATCTTTGTCGTCGACCTGCGTTTCCGTAGCCTGGAGCTTTTACGCCAGAGCATCGCCCTCGTCATCGACCCGGTGCAACGCGTCGCACAAACGCCGGGCAGCCTGGTCGATCACGCTGCTACTTACCTGCAGGGGCTGCATAACCTGCAGCAAGAAAACAGCCAACTCAAGCACGCCCAACTCAACACCGCACCGAACCTGCAGCGACTCGCCCAACTCGAAGCGGAGAATGAACGCCTGCGCAAGCTGCTTTCGGTCAATGAGCGCGAGAAAGCCAATGGTCAGGTCGCCCAGATTCTCTACACAGCGCGCGACCCCTTCTCGCGCAAGGTGATTGTGGACAAGGGCCAGCAATCCGGCATTGCGGCCGGTCAACCAGCGATTGACGAAACCGGCGTCGTCGGTCAGGTAACGCGTGTCTTTCCATTCTCGGCTGAAATTACACTGATTACCGACAAGGATCAGGCAGTACCGATCCAGGTCGTGCGTAGCGGACAGCGTTCCGTTGTCTTCGGCCTGGGCAACGGTCAGCTTGAACTGCGCTATATGCCAGCCAACGCGGATGTACAGGTCGGTGACATCCTGGTTACCTCAGGTCTGGACGGGGTATATCTGCCAGGCTTCCCGGTCGCCAAGGTGGTTAATATCGAACGCGATAGCGCCTATTCTTTCGCGCGGATTTTCTGCGTACCGGTAGCTGGGGTCGAAAATTTCGGCGAAATCATGGTGCTTAATCCGCGCCAGCCACTGCCCGACGCCCCTCCGGAATCCGTCGGGCGCGGTGGTGACAGCAATGAGAAGAACGGTATGCGCTCAAAGAAAAAGCGCGCGGCGAAAGGAAATTGATGCAACCAACCTTCTCTTCCTCACGCATCCTGCAGCCAGTTCGCCCCTGGTTCATTTTTTTCAGCCTGATCATGGCTGCCTTGCTCAATTTTCTGCCGACCGCCCAGTGGTCAGGCATGCCGGACTGGGTGGCCCTAGTGCTGTGTTTCTGGAGCGTTCGCGAATTCCGCCGCGTCGGCATGGGCTGGGCCTTTATGCTGGGCTTGCTGATGGATGTCGCCGACGGCTCGGTGCTCGGCCAACACTGTTTCGCCTATGTGCTGCTCGCTTACGTTTCCGCCTCGCTGTCGCGCCGTTTCCTCTGGTTCCCGCTGGCCCAACAGGCCCTGCAGGTCATGCCGCTCCTGGTCGCCACACAAGTCGTCCAGGTGTTAATGCGCATGGCGGTAGGGGCCGACTTTCCCGGCTGGGATTTCTTTATCGGTCCATTTATCGCCACCCTGCTCTGGATTCCCGCCACATTTATCCTGCTTCTGCCGCAGTATCGGCCGGAGGAGCAGGATCCTGACCGACCGATCTAGGCAGGCAGCAGCTCGTGGGTGACTTCCACAATCCCGACAGTGATCTTGATCGCTTCCGCTTCCGCCTTGGCTTTGCTGCGGTTGCGGTTCTGCTTGCCTTCGGTTTGCTGATCGGGCGTTTTGTCTGGTTACAGGTCATCCAGCATGATTTTTACCAGACGCGGGCCGAGGATAACCGGATTGCCCTGATCCCCATCGTGCCTAACCGCGGCGTCATTACCGACCGTAACGGCATCGTATTGGCCCGCAACTACTCGGCTTTCACACTGGAAATCACGCCGTCGCGGGTTCCTGATCTGGAGGCCTCGATCGATGCCCTGGCCACGGTGATTGAAATCCTGCCCAAGGATCGCAAGCGCTTCAAGCGGGTGATGGACGAAGCGAAAAATTTTGAGTCGATTCCGATCCGTACCCGCCTGACCGATGCCGAAGTCGCCAGGTTTGCCGCCCAGCGCTACCGCTTTCCGGGAATAGAGGTCAAAGCCCGGCTATTCCGCCAGTACCCGCTGGGTAATGTCGCCTCGCACGCTATCGGCTACATCGGTCGTATAACTGATCGTGACGTGAGCTGGATTGAAGAGGTTGAAAAACAGGCAAATTACAAGGGCACGGACCATATCGGGAAAAATGGGCTGGAGCAGCATTATGAATTTGAATTGCACGGCGAAACCGGCTATGAAGAAGTCGAGATCGATTCTGGAGGCCGGGCACTGCGCAGCTTGAAACGCATTCCGCCAGTTTCGGGCAACAATCTTTCCTTAAGCCTTGATGCCAAGCTTCAGGAAATCACTGAACAAGCCTTTGGTGAGCGCAAGGGGGCATTGGTCGCCATCGACCCAACTACCGGCGGGATTTTGGCCCTGGTCTCCAACCCGACCTATGACCCTAACCTGTTTGTCGACGGCATCACACCGGACAACTGGAAAGAGCTGAATGAACATCCGAGCAAACCGATGGTGAACCGTGCGATCAGCGGCGCCTATCCACCCGGCTCAACCTTCAAGCCTTTCATGGCACTGGGTGCACTGGAACTGGGCAAGCGCACGCCCAACCAGACAATCAGCGACCCTGGCTTCTTCAATTTCGGTAACCACCAGTTCCGCGACGATAAAAAAGGCGGGCATGGCACGGTCGACATGTATAAATCCATTGTTCACTCCTGCGATACCTACTACTACATACTCGCTAACGACATGGGAATCGATAATATTGCCAAGTTCATGGGCCAGCTCGGGCTGGGCCAACGGACGGGCGTTGACCTTGGCAAGGATGGCGCCAGTGAGTCGAAGGGGGTGTTGCCTTCACAGGAATGGAAAAAAGAACGCTTCAAGAAACCCGAGCAGCAGAAATGGTATGCCGGCGAAACCATTTCCATCGGGATCGGCCAAGGCTACAACGCCTACACACCGATCCAGCTGGCTCAGGCAACGGCGGTCATCGCCAATAACGGCGTGATGTTTCGCCCCCATCTCGTTCGCCACATCACTGACGCCAAAACTGGCGAGCAACGCGCTATCGAGCCACAGCCGCTGCGTGACCTACAACTCAAACCACAGAATATCGAAGCTATTCGCCGCGCCATGGTTGGCGTGAATAAAGAAGGTACCGGCGCTCGAGCCTTTGCGGGTGCTCTTTACGAATCTGCCGGCAAAACCGGTACAGCTCAGGTTTACTCGCTGAAGGGGGCTGACTACAAATCCCACAGTATCAAGCAGGAACTGCGCGACCATGCCTTGTTCATTGCCTACGCGCCGGCCGACAAACCGAAAATTGCCCTTGCCGTTCTCGTTGAAAACGGTGGCTTTGGCGCGCAATCCGCCGCGCCGATCGCCCGCATGGTGATGGACTACTACCTGCTTGGCAAATTACCCGGCGGTGCTGCCAAAGAAGACACTGCCGCCGTTGAGGATGATAACGACGAATGATCGACATCACTGGCACCCTGCGGCGCGGCTGGCAGGAGCTGATTGCTCATATCGACTTGCCGCTACTTCTGATCACCATGGCGATCATGGCGGTCGGCCTGACGACGGTGTATTCGGCAACTTTCGACGGCAATGAGCGAATTTTTTCACAAGCTGGCAACATGGGAGTGGCACTGACCATCATGTGGTTTGTCTCGCGCCTGCCCCCGCAAAAGTTGATGAGCTTCGCGATACCACTCTATTTGCTTGGTCTGATCCTGCTGATTGCCGTGTTTCTTTTCGGGATCAAGGTCAATGGCGCCAAACGCTGGTTACCGCTCGGTTTTACCCGCATACAACCCTCGGAAATGATGAAGATCGCGATGCCCTTGATGCTCGCCTGGTATTTTCAGAAATACGAGGCAACGCTAGGCTTCAAGCATTTTTTCATTGCCTGCCTGTTGCTGGTTGTACCCTTTGGCTTGATTGCCAAGCAGCCTGACCTCGGTACGGCACTGCTGGTTGGCGGTGCTGGTTTCTTCGTCATTTTCTTTGCCGGCCTGCCCTGGAAAATCATAGTCGGGCTGATTGCCGCGGCAGCCGCTGCCGCCCCGCTGCTCTGGAATGTCCTGCACGATTATCAGCGCAAGCGGATTCTGACCCTGATCGACCCGACCACCGACCCGCTCGGTTCGGGCTATCACATCATTCAATCCACCATCGCCATCGGCTCCGGCGGCGCGTTTGGCAAAGGCTTTCTCAACGGCACGCAAACCCATCTCGAATTCATTCCGGAAAAGCACACCGATTTCATTTTTGCGGTTTATTCAGAAGAATGGGGCTTGCTGGGCAATTCCGTGCTCGTCTTTCTCTACATGCTGCTGATCGGGCGCGGTCTGATCATCGCCTCGGCGGCGCCAACACTATTTTCCCGCCTGCTGGCGGGCGCCGTTACGCTTGGCTTCTTCACTTACGCTTTCATCAACATGGGGATGGTCAGCGGTATCCTGCCGGTAGTCGGCGTACCGCTGCCTTTCATGAGCTACGGTGGCACAGCGCTGGTAACACTGTTTGTCGGCATCGGTATCCTGATGTCGATCCACACGCATCGCATGCTGGTCAAAAAATGATTCTGCGGCTGACGCCATATGCCATTGCCGTCGGGCTGCTTGCCGGCTGCGGCCTTACGCCGACAACAACACCGGATGCTACGGTCGACGCGCAAAAAGGTCCGATTTCCAAGATACCAACGCCGACCCGAAAATCTACGGCGGTGCTGAAAAAAGGTGGCGGCTTCTACAAGGATGATGGTCCGGCCGACGACATTCCCGACGGCCTCGACGACATTCCCGATGCCGAGCCAAAATGGGAGGCGCTGCACAAACCAGCCACCAGGCCGTACGTCGTCCTCGGCAAGGAATATGTGCCGAACACCGCACTCAAACCCTACAAGGCACGCGGCATCGCCAGCTGGTATGGCAAAAAGTTTCACGGCCAGAAAACCTCGATCGGCCAGCCCTACGACATGTTTGCGATGACCGCCGCCCACCCGACGCTCGCCTTGCCCTCCTACGTTCGGGTAACCCAGGTCCAGTCCGGCAAATCAGTCATCGTACGCGTCACCGATCGTGGCCCTTTCCACGCCGACCGCATCATCGATCTTTCCTATACCGCCGCCTACAAGCTCGGGCTGATCAATGGCGGCAGCGGCCAGGTCGAAGTCGAGGCGATCATCCCGGGCGATCCAGGCGGCATCACCTTTGCCCAGACAACCTCGCCGGCCCGCCCTGCGCCGGCCGGGCCGGATGGTATCGAGCAAATCGCCCAGCGTAGTGCGCTCGAAGATTTGGCGACACAAACACCAGTGCAGCCAGCCAGCCCGATCGATACACCCCAACCCAAAGGTATTCACCTGCAACTCGGCGCTTTCTCGAATGCTGACAACGCCGAAAATCTGAAAAATCATCTTTCACGGGAACTCGACTGGCTGACCGAACCCATGCGCGTTACACCGGCGGGCGGCATCCACCGCCTGCAACTCGGCCCCTACGCCAGCCGTGGTGATGCTGACCGGGTCGCCGAAAAAATTCGGGCGGCCTTGGGTTACAAGCCAACGGTAGTAATCCGCTAAGGCTTTGACGAGGATCAATGGCAGGTAGTGGGCGCTGGCTATACTCCGACGCTTGACTTTCAGGATGCCCCCATGAGCTCCCTGCCCGATCTCGTCTGTCCTGCCGGCAGCCTGCCGGCGCTGAAGACCGCTGTCGACAACGGTGCCGATGCGGTTTACCTCGGTTTCAAGAACGACACCAACGCGCGTAATTTTGCCGGCCTCAATTTCGACCAGAAGACGATGGCCGAAGGCATCCGCTACGCCCACGCCAAGGGCTGCGAGATCTTGCTGGCGATCAACACCTTCCCGCAGGCCGGCCGGGTTGCCGAGTGGCACAAGGCGGTGGATGCTGCGGTCGACCTTAGCGTTGACGCAATTATCCTGGCCGATATCGGCCTGCTCGATTACGCCCGCAACCGCCATCCGCAGCAGCGTCTGCACCTCTCGGTGCAAGGTTCCGCCACCAGCTACGAAGCGATCAATTTTTGCCAACGCGAATTCGACGTGCGCCGCGCCGTCCTGCCGCGCGTACTGACCCTGGCCCAGGTCGAGCATGTCATCAAGAACACCAGCGTCGAAATCGAAGTCTTCGGTTTCGGCAGCCTGTGCGTCATGAACGAAGGCCGCTGCTGGCTTTCTTCCTACGCCTGCGGTGAATCACCAAATACCGTCGGCGCCTGCTCGCCGGCCAAGTACGTCCAGTGGGACAAGAAGCCGGGAACGATGGAAACCCGGCTCAACGGCATCCTGATCGATCGTTTCGGCGACGACGAACCAGCCGGCTACCCGACGCTGTGCAAGGGCCGCTTCGAGGTGCAGGGCGACACCTATTACGCCTTGG
>CAYWNX010000069.1:0-10003 GCA_964459735.1 uncultured Dechloromonas sp.
TATGCAGCGCTCCATGGTTATTGCCCGCAAGGCATTTTCCTTTGAGCCGCAGCACATGCACGAGCCAGCCATGATGCTGCCGCGCCTATTTGATATTTCGCTTGATGCGCTGATTGTTTTTTCCCCTTTGCTGGCGCTGTTGGTACTCGCTTCGGTTCTGCCGCCGTTCTTCCTGAATGCCTGGGTGTTTTCCGCCAAGGCCTTGGTGCCTGATCTGAATCGGATGAATCCGCTGAGTGGCCTGGGGCGGATGTTTTCCTGGAACAGCCTGATGGAGCTGGGCAAAGCCATCCTCAAGGCAACCTTGATCGGTGGCGTCGCGGTTTTGCTGATCTGGAAAGAGCGTGACGAAATATTTGGCCTGCTTGGTGAGCCGCTTGAAACGGGCTTGGCTCATGCCGGTAACCTGGTAACTTTTTCTTTCCTGATCCTTGCGTCCACACTGGTGCTTGTTGTTGCCGCCGATGTGCCCTTCCAGCTCTGGCAGTACTTCGAAAAACTGAAGATGACCAAGGAAGAGGTCAAGCAGGAAATGAAGGAGATGATGGGTGATCCCCACGTCAAGGGTCGCATTCGCAGTCTGCAGATGCAGGCTGCCCGCAAACGCATGATGGCTGCTGTGCCGCAGGCCAATGTAATTGTCACCAACCCGACGCATTACGCCGTGGCGCTCTCTTATCAAGCCGGAATGGCGGCGCCCAAGGTCGTGGCCAAGGGAGTCGGTGCGATCGCTTTGAAAATACGGGAAATTGGCAGCGAACATGCGGTGCCGATCATGGAGTCGCCACCCTTGGCGCGAGCGCTCTACAAACATGCCGGTCTGGATGCACCGATTCCCTCCGCCCTGTACAACGCAGTGGCGGAGGTTCTCGCTTATGTCTACCAGCTTGCCAATTGGCGTCGGCAAGGGGGTATCTACCCGGTGCCGCCGCGTGATCTGCCCGTGCCGCCTGAATTAGTGCCGGAGGCTGCGTAAATGGCAAGCTCCTCACTTACTATGCAGAATCTGTTGGGGCGTCTGAACGCTACCCAGGTCGCGGCGCCTGTCTTGATTCTGATGATCCTGGCGATGATGGTGCTGCCACTGCCGGCCTTCGTCCTTGATCTGTTTTTTACGTTCAATATCGCGATCGCCGTGCTGGTTTTGCTGGTTGCGGTCAACACCCAAAAAACACTGGATTTCTCGGTTTTTCCAACCGTCCTGCTGGTGACAACTTTGATGCGCTTGTCGCTCAACGTAGCCTCGACGCGTGTGGTGATGCTTGAAGGTCATACCGGACCGGATGCGGCTGGCAAGGTTATCGAAGCATTCGGCCATTTTTTGGTGGGTGGAAATTTCGCAGTCGGCATCGTTGTTTTCATGATTCTGGTGGTGATTAACTTCACCGTGATCACCAAGGGTGCCGGGCGAGTGGCTGAGGTTGCCGCACGCTTCACGCTGGATGCAATGCCGGGCAAGCAGATGGCAATCGATGCCGACCTCAATGCCGGCCTGATCGGCGAAGAGGATGCCCGCAAGCGTCGTCTGGATATCTCACGCGAAGCCGAGTTCTTTGGTTCCATGGATGGTGCCTCGAAATTTGTCCGTGGTGATGCGGTGGCCGGTATCGTCATTACGCTGCTGAATATCGTTGGCGGTTTGATTGTTGGCGTACTCCAGCACGACATGGCGCTGTCTCTGGCGGCAAAGAATTACACCCTGCTGGCGATTGGTGATGGCTTGGTCGCCCAGATTCCCGGCCTGATTATTTCCATTGCTGCCGGTATGGTGGTAACGCGTGTCTCCGACGACCGTGATGTTGGCCAGCAGGTCATGGGACAAATGTTTCGCAATGGCCGGGCGCTGGCGATTGCTGCCGCGATCGTCGGCCTCCTGGGCATGATCCCGGGTATGCCAAATATGGTTTTCCTGTTGATCGCCTCATCGATGGGCTGGCTTGCCTGGAAGATGCAGCAGACTGAGAAGCGGATTGTCGAAACGCCGGTCAAAGTCGCCCCTCCACCTGTTCAGGAGGCGATGGAGGCGAGTTGGAACGATGTGGCGCCACTTGATGTGCTGGGTCTGGAGGTCGGCTATCGCTTGATTCCTCTGGTCGACAAGTCACAGGACGGTGAGTTGCTGCGTCGTATTCGCGGCATTCGCAAAAAATTTGCACAGGAAGTCGGTTTCCTCGTTTCTCCGGTCCATATCCGCGACAACCTCGAGTTGAAGCCGAATGCTTATCGCATTCTCTTGAAGGGTGTCGAAGTTGGCCTGGGCGAGGCCTACACTGGCCAATTCCTGGCGATCAACCCAGGACGTGTCGCTGGCACCCTCAACGGTACAGCCACCAAGGACCCGGCGTTTGGTTTGCCGGCAATTTGGATTGATGCGAGCCAGCGTGACCAGGCGCAAGCCTATGGCTACACCGTGGTCGATGCCTCGACGGTCGTGGCTACTCACCTCAATCACCTGATTTTGACGCATGCCGCCGAATTGCTTGGCCGTCAGGAGGTGCAGCAACTGCTTGACCACCTTGCCAAGGAAATGCCCAAACTGGTCGAGGATCTGGTGCCCAAGGTTCTGCCGCTCGGCACCCTGCAAAAAGTTCTGCAAAGCCTGCTTGATGAAGGTGTCCACATCCGCGATATGCGCACCATCATCGAAACCGTGGCCGACCATGCAACCCGGACGCAGAATGCGGACGAGATTGCCACCCAGGTTCGTAATGCGCTGGGTCGGGCCATCGTCCAGCAACTATTTCCAGGCAGCAGTGAGATGCAGGTCATGTCGCTTGACCCGACGCTTGAGCGCCTTCTCTCGCAGGCCGTCGGCGGCGGTTCGGAAAACACCAGTTTCGAGCCCGGGTTGGCCGATACGCTGGTTCGCGAAACTGCCGCTGCTGCCAAGCGCCAGGAAGACCTCGGGCTGCCTGCAGTCCTGCTTGTCCCGGCCAGCTTGCGCTTACTGCTTTCCCGTTTCTTGCGCCGTACCGTCCCGCAGTTGAAGGTGCTGGCGCACAACGAAGTTCCAGAAAATCGAATTATCAAGGTGACCTCGGTTATCGGAGGTAGAACATGAACGTCAGAAAATTTATCGCGGCCAACGCAAGAGATGCCTTGAGAAAAGTGAAGGAAACGCTCGGTAACGATGCGATCATCCTTTCCAATCGCGGAATTCCCGGTGGTGTCGAAATCATGGCGGTGGCCGCTCGCGACATGGCGATGATCGTACCAACACAAGTTGCTGATCGGGCACCTGCCGAGCGCCGTCCGGCACCGCTTGAAGCGGATAGCGATTACCGCGTTTCATTGTCGTCGGCACGAGCCCAGGCAGCACAACCAGTGCAGCGTCACGCCGTGCCGCTTCAGCCCCCACCAGCACCGATGCAGCGTCCTGCAGCACAGCCGGCGTCGGTGGCCCGTTCGACTGGTTCGGTAAATGCGGGGATTCCAAAAACTGGCTCTCTGCGCAATCTGGAAATTGGTCGTCAACAGCCGTCGACCGAAGCCAGCATGCCGCCGCCTCAATATGCAGCACCGGCACCGACTCCCCGGCAACAGACTCAAGCCAGCGCGCCGAAGTGTACTGAGGCGGAAGTCGTACCGGTGCAAGTAATGGATGAAATCCGTTCGCTACGCAAAATTGTCGAACAGCATCTGGCAGGGTTTGCCTGGGGCGAAGCTTCGCGTACGGCACCGGTGAAAACCGACGTCTTACGCCAGATGCTGGATGCGGGTTTCTCGCCGCAGTTTACCCGTGATCTGCTATCCGATTTGCCGACTGAGATGGATGGCGTGCAGGCGATGGCCTGGGTGAAGGGCGCAGCTGATCGCTCTTTATTCACTATTGGCAACGAGAGTGACATCGTCGACCGGGGTGGTGTTTATGCGCTGGTGGGGCCGACCGGCGTAGGCAAGACAACAACGACCGCCAAGCTGGCTGCCCGCTGTGTGCTGCGCCACGGACCGAGCAAGGTCGCGCTGGTGACCACTGATGGTTATCGGATTGGCGCCCATGAACAACTGCGTATCTATGGCCGTATCCTTGGCGTCACGGTATATCTGGTGAAAGACGCTGCCGAACTGCGTCAGACGCTGATTGAATTGCAACACAAGCACATGGTACTGATTGACACCATGGGGATGAGCCAGAAGGACAAACTGGTGCCGGAGCTGACCGATATGCTGGCCGGCTGCGATGTGCAGCGCCTTTTGCTACTGTCTTCAACTTCGCGTGGTGATACCCTGGATGATGTGGTCCGCGCCTACGAGGGCGATAACCTGGCCGGCTGCATTCTGACCAAGATTGATGAGGCAGCCAGTCTGGCGACGCCGCTCGATGTCATCATGCGTCATGGTCTGAAACTACATTACGTTTCCAACGGCCAGCGTGTTCCGGAAGACTTGCATCTGCCCAACCGTAGCTATTTGTTGCATCGCGCCTTCAAGGATGTGCCGGATACCTCGCCGCACAAATACGATGGCGTTGAGCCGGGGCTCGTGATGGCCAATGCTGGCATGATGGCAGTCGGCGGTCGTCGTGGCTGACTTTCGCGTCGATCAAGCAGCCGGGCTGCGCCGTATGCTGGGTGGTGGGCGGCAATTGCAGGTGGTGACCTTTGTCGCCGGTTGCGAAGGGGTCGGGCGCAGTGTCGCAGTCGCCAACCTTGGTGTTGCGCTGGCGCGCCTGGGCAAGGAAGTTCTCATCATCGACGAGCACGCCTCGAGTGACGATATCGCCTCGTCCTTCGGTCTGGTTGCCCGTTACGACTTGCTCAATGTTGTGCAGCGTGAAATGCCTTTGTCCCAGGTGCTGTTGCAACCGATGAATGGTTTGCTCGTATTGCCCGCGGCCAAGGCCGTCAAGAAAATTGGGCGTCTCTCACTGCCGCAGCAACAGACCTTGCTTGATGCGATGTCCGGACTTGAGCGGCCGGTCGACGTTATTCTGGTCGATGCCAGCATGGCGCATCCCAATGGATTTTCACCATTTGGCCTGGCCTCGCAGGAAACGGTAGTCGTTCTCTCTGGTAACAGCGCATCGATTACCGAGGCTTACTCGCTGATCAAAAAAGTCAGTCACGCGTTTTCGCGCAAGCATTTCCGCATATTGGTGAATAAGGTACGCAGCCTGCCGGACGCTCGTTCGATTTTTGACAACATCGCTCAGGTCGCTGCCCAACGCGGCGTTGCCCGGCTTGAATTGGCCGGCGCCATCCCGCTTGACGAGTCTTTACGGCAGTCGGTCCAACTTTGTCGGCCAGTCCTGATGCAAGCCCCGGATTCAGCTTCGGCTGCCGCTTTCCGTGATATTGCCGCCGATTTGCTTTACTGGCAGCGTGGTGACAGTGAGACGGGCGGCGTCGAACATTTCATGCAGCAACTGTTACACTTGAGCCAACGCATAACCCCGAACGTATTACGAGCCTGATGTACACCGCTGCAGGGCAGCCAGACAGGGAGCAGTTGGTTCAGCGCTTCGTGCCGCTGGTGAAACGTATCGCCTACCATTTGATGGCACGCCTGCCGGCCAACGTCCAGTTCGAGGACTTGGTGCAAAACGGCATGTTGGGCCTGCTGGATGCGCTGGATCGTTTTGAAGAGGGCTTTGGTGCCCAATTCGAAACCTATGCAACGCAACGCGTGCGCGGTGCCATGCTTGATGGCTTGCGGGAAAATGATTGGCTACCGCGAAATTTGCGCCGTGAATTGCGTCGGATCGAAGGCGCGATCAATGCCCTGGAGCACACGCACGGGCGCGCTCCCTCGGAGCGAGAACTGGCCGATACGCTGGGTGTGTCGTTGGCGGATTATCAAAAAACCTTGCAGGAGGCGCGTGGTCATCAACTGGTTTATTTCGACGACTTTGCCGGCGAGGGCGACGAAGACTTTCTCGACCGCCATTTCACGGATAACGACGCTGATCCCTCCAATATTCTTGAAGATAAAAACGTCAAGGAGTTACTGGTCAAAGCTATTGGTCGCCTGCCCGAGCGGGAAAAATTGATGATGGCCCTCTATTACGAACAGGAACTGAATTTGCGTGAAATCGGTGAGGTCATGGGGGTGACCGAGTCGCGGATTTGTCAGTTGCATACCCAGGCTATTTCTCGTTTGCGCAGCCAGTTCATGGGTGAACTGCCGGCGGCGAAGCAACGCCGCAAGGAGAAGGCGGTTGGATAAAATCAGTCTGGCTGGTCTGGCGATCGGCCTGGTTGCGATCATAGGTGGGCAAGTTCTCGAGGGTGGCCATATTGGCTCCCTGGTGCAGCCGACTGCCTTGCTGATCGTCTGTGGCGGTACGCTGGGTGCGGTGTTGCTACAAAGTCCTCGTCATATATTTATGCGTGGCATAAAAATGGCGAAGTGGGTTTGGGTACCCCCGGTTATCGAGCAGAAGCGTCAAATAGATCAGATCCTTACCTGGAGCCAGCTTTCCCGTCGTGAGGGCCTGCTTGCTCTCGAAAACTATATTCCTGCCCTCAAGGATGATTTCGCCAGAAAAGGTTTGCAGTTGCTGGTCGATGGAGCAGACCCGGAACGGATACGCGAATTGCTTGAAGTCGAGATCAATACTTACGAAGAAGAATGGCGTCAGTCGGCGAAGATATGGGATGCCGCAGGTGGCTATTCGCCAACCATCGGCATCATTGGTGCCGTGATGGGCTTGATTCACGTGATGGAAAATCTTTCCGATCCGACCAAACTGGGGGCCGGCATTGCTGTCGCGTTTGTGGCGACCATTTACGGTGTCGGCTTGGCCAATCTGGTATTTTTGCCGATTGCCGGCAAACTCAAGTATTACATTACGCGGATGGTGGCCTCCAAGGAAATGCTGATCGATGGTCTGGTTGGTATCGCGCTTGGCGACAATCCGCGCATTATTGAAGGCCGCCTCAAAGGCTATTTGCTTTAATGGCCCGCAAGCGTCGCCTTGAGGAGCACGAGAACCACGAGCGCTGGCTTGTTTCGTACGCGGACTTCATTACCTTGCTGTTTGCCTTCTTTGTCGTCATGTATGCCGTTTCTTCGGTAAATGAAGGCAAGTACAAGGTGCTCTCAGATTCCTTGACCAACGCTTTTTCGAATACGACCGGCAAGGCCGGCGGGCAACCCATCGCCGTTATCCAGGGTGCCCCGTCGGTTCCGCCAAAACCTGTCATCAAACCGGATAAATTGCCCGAACAGAAAAAAGTCGAGCAGCGGCAGAAAATGAAAAATATGGCGGGCGATATCATGGAGGCTTTGCAGCCTCTGGTTGCCCAAGGCAAGGTCAGGTTGCTCGAAACCAGTCGGGGGGTGACCATAGAAATCAACGATAGCATCCTTTTTCCCGCTGGTCAGGCCAAGCTTCAGCCAGCATCAATCAGTGCGATGCGGGCCATTGCTCAGGTGCTGGCAGCGTCGGATTTTCCGATCACTATCGAGGGGCATACCGACAATGTTCCCATCGCGACGCCACAATTCCCATCCAACTGGGAGTTGTCAGCCATGCGGGCGACGACAGTGCTGCGCTTGTTCAACGATGGTGGGGTTGGGGCAGAGCGCCTGACGGCGATTGGTTATGGTGAAACCCGGCCTCTGGAAACCAATACCTCGCCCGAAGGCAAGGCAAGGAACCGTCGCGTCAGTATTCTTATCGACTCCAATCGTCCGGAAGAGCCCACTGAAATACAGGAAGGGGCAACTGAAAGCGTCCCGGCATCAACGCGGTAGTTATGGCTTCAGGCCGAATCGACGATACGGCTGCCGCTGATTTGTGCGGCCTGACCGTTGCTGCCATACAGCGTTTGTCGCTCCGATTGCCGAGTCAGGACGGCCAGCGCTTCCGAGGTTTGCTGCAGATGTATGTCAACGAGGCGTCCATTGATTTCCTGGAGTTGCTTGGCCTCTCGGGCCAAATTCAGCAAATTTTCCCAGTTGACCGCAGCAGTCAGTTCCTTTGGGTGTTTCGCCAGCCATTCGGTCATCGCCACCCGGGTTTTTTCGTCACCGGTAATACCTAATGCCGAACGTCGCTCGGCTTCGAGCGAATTAAGCTGTTCAACAAGTTCAGCTTTTGCTGCGCCTATTTCTGGTAGTGCTGCCGCATTGGCGCGTTTGAGCGCTTCCTGCTCGTCTTTCAATAGCCCAACAAAGCGTGAAATAAGCGTAATTTCCCGCTCAGTAATTGCGGCGAAATCGGACATCAGGCTTCGCGTTTACTATTGCTGTTGACCAGATCGCGTGCCGATTCGATCAGGCGGTCCGCAATGGCTTCGGGGTTGATCTTGAAGCGACCCTCGGAAATGGCTTGCTTGATCTCCTGAATGCGAGCGGTATTCACCGGCGGTTTTTCGCCGCCTTGCAAGCTGCCAGCCAACTGGCTGAGGCTTACGGCTTCCTGCGCGCTAGCTTTGGGAGCGGCCTGTGGTGCCGTTGCCCGTGGTGTCACGCCAGGCGTTGTCGGTTTGTATGCGCTATCGATTTTCATGATGACCTTCTCAAAACTTTATGACTCAATCCGGTTAACGACGATTTGGCGCAAAACTTTAGCCCTAAAACGAAATTTCCACACTACCGTCTGCCTGAGCAATGCCGCTGACAGTTTGCCCGGTATTCATGCGAATTTGGGCGATCTGGCCTGCGGCTGCGTTATTGATGGCTTTGCCTTCACTACTCACGGCAAAACCGGGGCCTTTTGATATAACGCGAACCGTCTGGCCCTGGCGAATGACCAGCGGAGCGAGCAATTGGTCGCTGCGTAATGGTTGGCCGGCACCCAGCGAATTCCGTAGCGTTTTTCCAATGGCGTTGGCCGGATCGGTGATAACACCCGTCGGCAGGCTGGAGATGTCGCCGGAAAGTGTTGTCAGGTCGCCAGCCTGCAGGGCTTGTCCGGCGGCAAGCGGGCGAGTGGTGGTGACGTAATTGCCGGTTACGGCAATTTGTGCCGGCACCAGTACGCTCCAGATGTTGGGTCCGAGGCAGCGGACACCAACGTGCGTTCTTCCGCTCAAGCGCGTGCCGGGCGGGGAAAACGCCTCAAGAGCGGTACATGCTGGAAGCCGCCTGGCATCGAGTTTGCCCATTGTGATCGTCACCTTGCCCGGCAATCCCTGTGTTTGCAGGCGAAGGTAGCGTTCGGCGGTATCCAGAACGAGGTCTGCTTCGGCCGAAAAAAGCGAAGGGGAGAGCGTCAGGGCTAGAGCGAGGAGTAAAAGGCGAGCAAGCATGTGGTCATTTTGCCTGATCGTTGTCAGGTGGGGCCAAATTTCAAGGTCGGCTTTGTTGATTCAAGGGTGGATTGAATGGCCATGCCACGCTTGTATGCATGATTTTTCATGGCATGGACTGTGCTTTTAACGATGTGAATCTTAGGAGCATGTGATGGCAAGCATCGAGCAAAGTCTTTCAGTTTTCAGTCAGGCGTTGAATCTGCGTACGCAGCGTCATCAGGTTCTGGCATCCAACATCGCCAACGCCGATACGCCAAATTACAAGGCTCGCGACTTCAGCTTTGAGGCAGCTATGCAGAGCGCGATGGCCGGGCGCAGCGATGTCGGTCGGGTCGATATGGCGAGAACCTCCGCCGGGCATATCGAGAGATCCGGAGCGGGCAGTTCTGCTGCATTCAAATATCGGACAGAAACGCAATCAGCGGTTGATGGCAATACCGTCGATATGGATGTTGAGCGCGCCCAGATCACCGAGAACGCAATGCAATACCAGATTCTTACCCAATTGATCAGCAACAAGTTCCAGGGTATCCGCAGTGCGCTTGCCTCGACCAACAGCTAAGGACGAATCATGAGTCTGCTTAATGTTTTTCATATTTCATCGAGCGCCATGACGGCGCAGTCGATGCGCCTCAATACCGTTGCTTCCAATCTGGCGAATGCGGATAGCGTCATTTCGTCAGATGGCAAGCCATACCGCGCCAAGCAGGTGGTTTTTGAAGCGACGCCAATGGGGAGCAACGCCGAGATGAGCAAGGGCGTTCGCGTTCGCCAGATTGTCGAAGATGCTTCTCCACCGCGCA
>CAYWNX010000070.1:0-1795 GCA_964459735.1 uncultured Dechloromonas sp.
GGCAAAACCTGTGGATCACGGCTGCCGGTCCCACTGGCTTCATGACGGCGCCGTTTCGCGCGCCCAGCGACGGCAGCGGCGTGCGGATTTTTTGCTATGTGGGTCCCGGTGTGACGTCGGGCCCGGACCGCGACGTGCGGTTCACGATCAGCGACGTCGCGGTGCGCAGAGTGGCGCGGGGTGGTGGGCAGTAGCAGGATCGATGGTGGAACGGGCGCACCGGTGGTGCGGCCGTTAAACGTGCGTGGATGTTTAGCGGCGCGGCCGTAGGCCCGCCAGCGGGGGCAGCGATGTTCGACGTGGGGCTGGCGGCGTTTGGCGATCTGGATCCGGTGCCGAAGACCATGACGATCGACGTCGTGGCGCCGCAGGATCCGAATTTGGACGGAGTGGTGAATGGACTCGACATCAGTTACGTGGCCAGCCGCTGGGGGCAGACGCTCCCCGATGGGCGCGTGGCGAACGGCCTGGTCATGGCGGCGATCGCGGCGCACTGGCTGGAGACGTCGCCCCCCAGCGGGCACATCGACGAGGAAGTGTTATCGATGGTCGCTGCCGATCGCCCGCCCGGCTCGGGCACGGCGCCAGCGGCCGTCTATGCCGAGCAGCATCTACAGCCGATCTACCCGCCGCGCGTGGTGCGGTGGGTTTAGCGGCGCGTCCGCAGGGCCGCTGCTATGAACGCCGAGCCGAGGTACGAACCGTTGTCGCTGAAGTTGTTCATCAAAATGATGGAAGCGCTCCAGGAGGAGCACGGCGATCGTATTTGCGATGCGTCGATCGAGGAGTTGCGGCACCACCTGGCCGCGGCGGAAGCGTGCTGGAAGGCGATGAAGCCAACCAACGCGCGGCGCGTAGGATTTGCGGGTCCCTGATTAGCCGGGCGGCAAACATGACCCGCGAACAGATGGAGGAGCTGGTTGCCGAGCGCACTTTTCGTATATACGGAATGGCGGCGGTGTCGCGGTCCGACGCGCTGTGGTTTCTTGGCAGCCGCGCGCTGGCGCGGCTCGAGCGCGATCCGATCCGCGGCCTTGGCCCGCTACCGGGCACCTTTTACCCCTGGTACGTCGTCGATCATAGGCTCATCGACGAGCAGCTCAGCCTGGAGGCACGACATGGCGAAGACCAACACCGCCGCGCCGGCGGCGGCCGATGACGATTGCGGCGAGCAGCCGATCAATGGCCGGCCAGCAATCGGCGACGTGGTGCAGATCCGCCAGGCGACGGTCGGCGCTTATCCGGAGGCCTGCCCGCGAGGCGTGCGGCTGCGCTTCGCGCTGGCCAACGGCGAGACGTACGAGCTGGATCTCGACAGCCAGCGGCAAGTCAATCATCTGATTCATTCGCTGCGCCGCAAGCGCAACGAGGTGTGGCCCTATGGCTGAACAACAAACGCAAGCGCGGCTGTGCGCGATCCGCTACCGCGACCGTATCGGTCGTCACACACGTTGGTTCGATGTGATCGACGCCGACGCCTCGTTCTTTATCAATGCGCTGCTGAGCTCGTCGAGCGACAGACCCTGGCGCCAGGCCTGCTCGACGTCGCTGGTTACGGCCCCCTCGATGAGCTCGGCCAGCGTGGGCTCGCGCAGCCGCCGTGGCACCAGCAGCTCGGGATCGGCCGCGCGGGGGCCCGACAGATCGAGCGGCCGGCCGAAGGTGGTCATGGCGTGCTGCTCCTCAGCCGCCCGTCTTCATCGGGCTCCTGCGGATCTCGCGTACGCCGCCGGCGGATCTCCTCGGCCGAACGGATTTCGGCCGCCGGCAGCCCCATCTTCTGCGCCGTCAGCCG